>NZ_JBYSZI010000002.1:0-215293 GCF_058787075.1 Cupriavidus sp. FW305-46 | reverse complement strand
GCGTCATGCCGGCATCTCCGTTGGCGTGGCTTGAGGACAGGGGGAACATCAAATGGCCGCCGGTGTCAGGCTGCGAGTTCTTCCTCGGCCTCGCTCACGGCCACGCCGGCGGCAATCCAGACCTTGCCGTCATAGACGCGTGCGGCGTAGGCATTGACGGACTGCTCGGGCGCTTCCAGGCATTCGCCGGTGCGCAGGTCGAAGTGATGCTTGTAGATCGGCGAAGCCACCACCAGGCGCTCGCCCAGGTTGCCGACCAGCCCGCGCGACAGCACCGCGGCCTGCGAGTTGGGATCGAAGTTGTCGATGGCGTAGACCTCGTCGCCACGGCCGATGCGGAACACAGCGACCTGCTTGTCGTCGACCAGCGCGCACACACCAGTATTGGGCACGATATCGCGTACGGTGCAGACGGCGGTCCAGGTCTCAGGATGGTGGGGATGGCTCATCACGTTCTCCTTGTTTGCGGGCACGGTCAGGCTGCTTTTGCGGGCATGGCAACCACGGGAATCTGGCTCAGGCGGGAACGATGCAATTTCCGTTCCTCCGGCGTGGCCGGGCGGATCTGCCCGCGCTCTTCGATGAAGGCGACGTTGTCGTCGCGGCGGTCGCTGTTGACGAAATGGCGGAAGCGCTTGCGCGTCTCGGGATCGGTCACGGCCTTCTTCCATTCGTCTTCGTAGGTGTCGACCACGTGCTGCATCTCGGCTTCCAGTTCGGCGGCGAGGCCCAGCTTGTCGTCCAGCACCACGGCCTTGAGGTAGTCCAGGCCGCCTTCGAGGTTGTCGCGCCAGACGCTGGTGCGCTGCAGGCGGTCGGCGGTGCGCACGTAGAACATCAGGAAGCGGTCGATGTAGCGCACCAGGGTGTCGTGGTCCAGGTCGCTGGCCAGCAGTTCTGCATGGCGCGGCTTCATGCCGCCGTTGCCGCACACGTACAGGTTCCAGCCCTTGTCCGTGGCGATCACGCCGACATCCTTGCCCTGCGCCTCGGCGCATTCGCGGGTGCAGCCGGACACGCCGAACTTGATCTTGTGCGGCGCGCGCAGGCCCTTGTAGCGGTTCTCCAGCTCGATCGCCAGGCCCACCGAATCGCCGACGCCATAGCGGCACCAGGTGGAGCCCACGCACGACTTCACCGTGCGCAGCGCCTTGCCGTAGGCATGGCCCGATTCAAAGCCGGCGGCGATCAGTTCTTCCCAGATGAAGGGCAGTTCCTCGGCGCGTGCACCAAAAAGGTCCACGCGCTGGCCGCCGGTGATCTTGGTGTACAGGCCGTACTTCTTGGCCACCTGGCCGACCGCGATCAGGCCCTCGGGCGTGACTTCGCCGCCCGGCATGCGCGGTACCACCGAGTAGGTGCCGTCCTTCTGGATGTTGGCCAGGTAGTAGTCGTTGGAGTCCTGCAGGCTGGCGTGCTCTTCCTTGAGCACGAATTCATTCCAGCACGAGGCCAGGATGCTGCCCACCGCGGGCTTGCAGATGTCGCAGCCCATACCCTTGCCATGCGCTTCCAGCAGCGCATCGAAGGTCTTGAACTTGCCCACGCGCACCAAGTGGTACAGCTCCTGGCGCGAGTACGGGAAGTGCTCGCAGAGGTGGTTGTTGACGGCCATGCCCTGCTTCTTCATCTCGGCCTTCATGATCTGCGTGACCAGCGGCACGCAGCCGCCGCAGGCGGTGCCGGCCTTGGTGCAGGTCTTGAGAGCGCCGATGCTGGTGGCGCCGTCGCACACCGCGCCGCAGATCTCGCCCTTGGAGACGTTGTTGCACGAGCAGATCTGGGCGGTGTCGGGCAGGGCATCGGCGCCCAGCGCGGGCTTGGCCTTGCCGCTGCTGTCGGGCAGGATCAGGAATTCGGGCGACTCGGGCAGCTCGATCTTGTTCAGCATCATCTGCAGCAGCGTGCCGTACTCGCTGGCGTCGCCGATCAGCACGCCGCCCAGCAGGTACTTGCCGCAGTCGGACACCACCAGCTTCTTGTAGACCTCTTTGCGGTCGTCGCAGAACTGGTAGAAGCGCGCGCCCGGGACGGTGCCGTGCGGGTCGCCGATGCTGGCCACGTCCACGCCCATCAGCTTGAGCTTGGTGCTCATGTCGGCGCCGGCAAACTCGGCGGCTTCGCCCTGCAGGTGGCGCGCGGCGACGCGGGCCATGTCATAGCCCGGCGCCACCAGGCCGTAGATCTTGCCTTGCCACAGCGCGCATTCACCGATGGCGTAGATGTCGGGGTCCGAGGTGAGGCACTGGTTGTCCACCACGATGCCGCCGCGCTCGCCCACCGCCAGGCCGCTGGTGCGGGCCAGTTCGTCGCGCGGGCGGATGCCGGCCGAGAACACGATCATGTCGGTGTCGAGGTGGGTGCCGTCGGCAAACACCATGCGGTGGGTGCCGTCTTCGCCGTCGATGATCTCCACCGTGTTCTTGCCGGTGTGCGCGGTCACGCCCAGGCCATGGATCTTCTGGCGCAGCATGCGGCCGCCGCCTTCGTCGACCTGCACCGCCATCAGGCGCGGCGCAAACTCGACCACGTGCGTCCGCAGGTCCATGTCGCGCAGCGCCTTGGCGCACTCCAGGCCAAGCAGGCCACCGCCGACCACCACGCCGGTCTTCGAGCGCGCACCGCATTCGCGCATCGCTTCCAGGTCTTCGATGGTGCGATAGACAAAGCAGTCCTTGCGGTCCTTGCCCGGCACCGGCGGCACGAAGGGGTAGGAGCCGGTGGCGAGGATCAGCTTGTCATAGGACAGGGTCTCGCCGGTCGACACCTTCACCATGCGCGCGGCGCGGTCGATCTCCACCGCACGCGCGTTCAGGCGCAGCAGCATGTTGTTGTGCTGCTCGAAGAAGCCGGCGGGCACCAGCGACAGGTCCTCGGCCGACTTGCCGGCGAAGAATTCGGACAGGTGCACGCGATCGTAGGCGGGACGCGGTTCTTCGCACAGCACGGTCACTTCCACGTTCTGCGCGCCGGCTTCCGCCAGGCATTCCAGGAACTTGTGACCCACCATGCCGTGGCCGACGATGATCAGTTTCATGATGCTTTCCTTGTCCGGTAGTCAGTCTTTGCTGCTTGTTGTGCTGTGGGGGCGATGCTTCAAAATCAGTTGGCCAGCGCGCTGTCGTACAGCGCCTGCTCCTGGGCCTTGTGCTCGGCGCTGAAGCGGATGGCGATGGCGCACAGTGCGGCGATGGTGGCAAGCACGCCCAGCACCGTCAGCGTGTGCTGCAGGTCGCCCAGGCCCTTGAGCAGGAAGCCCGCGGCGACGGCGCCAACGTTGCCGCCCGCGCCGATGATCCCGGCCACGCCGCCCAGCGCCTTGCGGTCGATAAAGGGCACCAGCGCGTAGGTCGCGCCGCAGGCCATGTGGGTGAACAGGCCGAACAGCAGCATCGCGACCACCGCCAGCGTCACGCTGCCGGCCTGCGCGAACCACAGCAGGCCCAGGCCTTCGCCCAGGATCAGCACGAACAGCAGCGTGGCGCGTGCGTCCAGGCCGCGGCGGCGCGCCGCCTTGTCCGACAGCCAGCCACCCAGGGCGCGGGCAAACAGCGCCAGCAGGCCGAAGCTCGCGGCGGCCATGCCGGCGGCCTTCAGGCTCAGGCCGAAGCGGTCGACGTAATACGACGCGGCGATGTTGTGGATGAAGATCTCAACGCCGAAGCAGGCGCCGTAGGTGATGAACAGCAGCCACACGCGATAGTTGGCGCTGGCGGCGCGGAAGCTGGCCCAGCCGCCGCCCTTGCCACCGTCCTTGCCGGTGATGGCGATGCCGCGGGCGCGCAGGTCCGAGTAGTTGCCGTCCGGGCAGTCCTGGGTGAAGCGCCAGTAGATGACGGCCATGATCAGCATCAGCACGCCCGGCACCAGCAGGGCGAAGCGCCAGCCGAACGCCTGGTCGGCGCCGAGCATCAGCACGGCGGCCAGCAGCAGCGGCATGATGGCCTGCGCGGCGCCGCCGCCGGCATTGCCCCAGCCGGCCGCGGCTGCGTTGGCGGTGCCGACCACGTTGGGCGCGAACATCACCGAGGTGTGGTACTGCGTGATCACAAAGCTGGCGCCGACTGCGCCGATCAGCAGCCGGAAGGTCAGGAAGGTCTCGTAGTTCTGTGCCAGCGCCACGCCCAGCACCGGCAGCGCGCCCAGCGCCAGCAGGCCGGTATAGGTCTTGCGCGGGCCGAAGCGGTCGCACATCGGGCCGATCACCAGGCGCACCAGGATGGTCACCGCCACCGCCGCGATATTGATGTTGGCGATCTGGCCCGGGGTCAGGCCGAACTCGCCCTTGAGCACCGGCATCAGCGGCGCGCAGGCAAACCACGCAAAGAAGCAGACGAAGAACGCCATCCAGGTCAGGTGGAAGGCGCGCATCTGCGGGGTCCTAAAGCTCAGCAGCTCGATGCGGGTGGCTTTGGCGGTCATCGTCCTTGGCTCCAAAAAACAAATGGCGTCCCGCAGACCAGGCCGCTCAGGCCAGTTCAGGGGACGCCGTTGTCCTGACAGCCACTACATGGGATAGGGGCTGCGTATGTGGGGTGGGCCGGTCGCCGTTGACGGGCCCGTACCCTGTTACGCAAGGGGTGTGCCAGGCCGGTATGTGACGATGAATGGGGGCTTGTTGCGCCGGGGTACGGCGGAGTGATGCCGGGATGCGCTGTGGTGGGGCGGCCGCCGGGCTGGCGGCACACTCATGGTGCAGTGCGGTGGGCTGCGCTGGTGCGATGCAGCAGCGCGCTCGGTGCTACTGGTCCGAAGCCGGGGGCTGGGCGTTGACGGGGACGATCCGCATATCGCGCGGCGATACTTCCGCGCCATCCTCGTCGACCAATGCCGCGCGCACCAGCTTGCCGCTGGCGCTCGAGCGTATCTGCACCGGGCCTTCGCCGGACGGGGCCATGTGGCTGTCGCCCCACTGCATCAGGCCGACCAGCACCGGCAGCAACTCCACGGCGGCGCGGGTGGGGCGGTATTCGAAGCGTTCGCGCTCGCCGGGCTCGCGGTAGCCGACCTTGCGCAGCAGGCCGGCGTCGGTCAGCGTCTTGAGACGCGCGGACAGCACCGCGGGCGAGCATTCGAGCCGGCGCAGGAAGTCGTCGAAGCGCGTCACGCCATGGAAGACATCGCGCAGGATCAGGATCGTCCACTTTTCGCCGATCAGCGACAGCGTCGCGGCAATCGAGCAGTGGCGGAGGTCGGACGCATTGAGGGTCATGATGCCGGCAAGCATAGCACGCTGACTTCATTTGCAAAAGTCAGGTTATCTCCTATACTCTGACTACGAATTTTGAATCCAGATGGTGCCGGCATGGATGATCAGGGCAAGACCCGCACGGGCAAGGCGGAAAGCTGGACGGTGGGACGGGGCGTGCAGGTCACGCTGCGCCATACGCGGCCGCAGGACGGCGGGGCACTGCGTGCGCTGGTGGACGGGCTCTCGCGTGAAAGCCGCTACTTCCGCTTCCTGAGCGGCGGGCGCGTGGTGGACGAGACTGTCGAGGGTCTGGCCGCACCCGGGCCGGGCGGCGTGGCGCTGGTGGTAGAGGCGCCCGACGAAGCTGGTGTATTAGCCATTGTCGCCAGCGCGGAATACGTGGTGTCCGGGCAGGTCGGGGAATTTGCCGTGGTGGTTGCCGACGGCTGGCAAGGGCAGGGACTGGGGCGGCGCCTGATCGCCAGGCTGTGCGAACTGGCGCGCGCGGCCGGCCTGCGCACCCTGCGCGGCGACGTGCTTAGCGAGAACCGCCGCATGCTGGCCATCCTGCGCGGCCTCGGCTTTGCCAGCCGCCGCAATCCGGAGGACAGCTACCTGCATGAAGTCACGCTGGCGCTTGGCCAGCCGGCGCGCAGCCCGCAGCGGCTGCCGGCGGACTGGTTCGGCGCGCGCTGATCAACTGGCGTCGCGCTTGCCGCGCGAGGTCATGGTGCAACCTACCGAGGCCGTGATGATGCTGGCGATCGCCAGCCATTGCAGCGCGCTCAGCTGTTCATGCAGGAATGCCAGCCCGGCCAGCGCGCCCATGGCCGGCTCCATGCTCAGCAGGATGCCGAAGGTGCGCCGGTGCAGGCGCTTGAGCGCCACCATCTCCAGCGAATAGGGAATCGCGCTCGACAGGATGCCCACCGCCAGCCCGAACAGCAGCAGCGTCGGGCTGAACATCGCGGTGCCCGCATGCGCCAGCCCGAACGGCAGCACCACCAGCGCCGCCATGGTCAGCCCCAGCGAGGTGGCCTGCCCGCCGTGGGCGTTGCCTGCCATCTGCCCGAACACGATATACAGCGCCCAGCCTACGCCCGCGGCCAGCGCATAGCCGATGCCCACCGGATCGAGCGTACCGGCGGCATCGCCGACCGGCAGCAACAGCAGCAGCCCGGCCACCGCAAAGGCGATCCACAGGAAATCGATCGCGCGCCGCGACGACAGCACCGCGACCGCCAGCGGCCCGGTGAACTCGATCGCGATCGCCAGCCCCAGCGGGATGGTGCGCAG
The DNA here is from genome assembly GCF_058787075.1 of Cupriavidus sp. FW305-46. Taxonomy (NCBI): domain Bacteria; kingdom Pseudomonadati; phylum Pseudomonadota; class Betaproteobacteria; order Burkholderiales; family Burkholderiaceae; genus Cupriavidus; species Cupriavidus sp. FW305-46. The sequence goes on along the minus strand of NZ_JBYSZI010000002.1, from coordinate 208,806 downwards.
CGACATGTAGAACAGCAGGTTGGTCGCGCCCAGCGCCGCGCCGTACAGCGCGATCGCGCGCGCGTTGGTTCGTGTCAGCGGAATGCGCCACGGGCGCCAGACGCACAGCAGGATCAGCGCGGAGAAGCTCACCCGCAGCGCCGTGGTGCCCTGCGCCCCGAGCGCCGAGAACAGGCTCTTGGCAAAAGAGGTGCCGATGCACAGCGAGGCCATCGAGCCGGTCAGGGCCAGCACGGCGAGCAGGGTCGAGCGACGGTGGGCGGCGGTTTGCGGCAATTTGGGGATCCCGTTTTTTGGCGTGGCCTGTGCAATGCTGCCGCATCATGCGGCAAGCACGGCGCGGGCGCCATATACAGGTGTGGACCAGTGGCTCAGTACAGTTGGCCGTGCCCCGAGTACGCCCGCCGTTCAGTGGTCCCGAGCTGCCGCCTTGCGCCGCTTGCCGGGCTTGCTGGCGCAGTCCGGGCAACGCCCCAGTAGCGTCAGCTCGTGGTGCTCCACTTCGAAACCCGGTGGCGTGATCTCTTCCAGATGCCCGGGGCACCCTTCCAGCGGGAAGACGCGGTCGCACGACAGGCACTGGAAATAGTGCCGGTGGGTCGCGGCACCCGGCACTTCCGACAATTCATAGCGGTCCGGCTGGCCCGGCAGTTCGACTGCATGCACCTGCTCGCCTTCCACCAGGGCACGGATGTTGCGATAGACCGTGGCCAGTCCTAGTGAGGGCACCTGGTGCTGGGCCGCGGCCAGGATCTCGGCCGGGCTCAGGGGCCGGCCGGCTTCGCGCAGCGCGTCGATGACGGCGCCGCGTTGACGGGTCATGCGTTCCATGACTAGAATCTTAATGAGAAAATATTATCATTAGTGGGTCGCTGCGGTTTGCCAGTCGGATGGCCGCCGCCGCGACTCGTTTTTATTGGGGTGTTCCTTATGCTGCTTGCGCAGCTCAGCCGTGCCCGGCGCCGCGCGCCGTTTTCGTTCCTGCCTGTTGTGCCAGACTTGCGCCCGGTCCAGGCGCGTTCATTGCGGCCGGTGGCCGCCCTGATGCTGGCGATGTCCGGCCTGGCCGAGGCGGCGGATACCGCCGAGGCCTCCGATATTACGCTGCCGGCGGTGTCGGTGGTCGGCACGGCCTCCGCATCATACAACCCGCCCGACGCCTCCGGCGCGACCCGCACCGACACGCCGCTGCGCGAAATTCCACAGTCGGTGCGCGTGGTGCCACGTGCCATGCTGGACGATATCGCCGCGACCCGTTTCGACCAGACCTTCGACTATGTCAGCGGCATCGCACGCCAGAACAATTTCGGCGGCCTTTGGGACAACTTTGCCATGCGCGGCTTCACCGGCCATGAGAACACCGGCGCGGGCTACCTGGTGAACGGCTTTGCTGCCAACCGCGGCTATACCGCGCCGATGGATGCGGCCACGATCGAACGCGTGGAAGTGCTCAAGGGCCCGACGTCATCGCTGTACGGCACCAGCGAGCCGGGCGGCACCTTCAACGTGGTCACGCGCCAGCCGCAGTTCCGGCCCGCGCAGCGCTATGGCTTCGAGCTTGGCCCGCGCGACGGCTATCGTGCCACGGCCGATGTCACCGGCCCGCTCGGCGAGAACGTGGCCGGCCGGCTGATCGCCGTGGCCGACCACCAGGGCAGCACGCGCGACTACATCAACAGCCAGCGCTCCCTGGTGGCGCCGTCGTTTACCTGGACGCTGGGCAACGACACCGTGCTGCAGTACGCGGCCGAATTCCAGCGCTACACCACGCCGATGGACCGCGGCGTGGTGGCCGTCAACGGCCAGCTGGGCCGCATCCCGCGCTCGCGCTACCTGGGCGAGCCCGGCGACGGCGACATGCGGCTGGACAGCCAGTCGCACCAGTTCAGCGTCGAGCACCAGTTCAATCAGAACTGGAAGGGCAGGCTCGGCCTGTCGTATCGCGGCGGCGCGCTGACGGGGCATAGCAGCGAGGCGACTTCACTGGCCGCCGACGGCCGCACGCTCTGGCGCCAGCGCCGCTACCGCGACTTCCAGTCGGACGATGTCTCGCTGCAGGCCAGCGTGACCGGCAAGTTCAGCACCGGCCCGGTCGGGCATGAACTGCTGATGGGGGTGGATGCCTACCGCTTCGGCAATACCATGGCGATCCTGCGCAAGAACCCCAGCGCCGCGGCGCCGTACGCGATCGACATCTACGACCCGGCCTATGGCCAGCCGGCGCCGCCGATGCCGTGGAACATGGACACGTACGAGCGCCAGCGCAATCTCGGCGCCTACGCGCAGGACCAGCTGAGCCTGGGCGAGCGCTGGCGCGTGCTGGCCGGCGTGCGCTTCGACGCCTTCGACCAGTCGCTGGACAACCACCTGCGCGGCACACGCACCACGCAGCACCAGAGCGCGGTGTCGCCGCGCGTGGGCGTGAGCTACCTGGCCAGCCGGAACGTGTCGCTGTTTGCCAATGCCAGCCAGTCATTCCGTCCCAATGCCGGCGCCGACGCCGCGGGCCAGCCGTTCGACCCCGAGCGCGGCCGCGCGGTGGAGGCCGGCATCAAGTTCGACAGCGAGGACCGCCGCACCGGCGCCACGCTGGCTATCTTTGAGATCCGCAAGCGCAATGTGCTGGCCACCGACCCGTCCGATCCGTCCTTCTATATCGCCGCCGGCGAAGCGCGCAGCCGCGGCCTGGAGCTGGACGTGGCCGGGCAGCTTGGCACGCACTGGCGCGTGTCGGGCAGCTTTGCGCTGACCGATGCCGAGATCACGCAGGACACGCGACTTGCCGCCGGCACGCCGCTGTCCAACGTGCCGCGCACCAGCGGCAGCGTGCTGGCGGTGTATGAGGATGCCGCGCCGGTGGGCCAGCGCTATGGCGTCGGGGCCGGCCTGCGCTACGTGGGGCGGCGTCCGGGCGATGTGCAGGACAGCTTCTCGCTGCCGGCCTATGTGCTGGTGGACCTGCATGGCTACTGGCAATACAGCCGCAATGTGCGCGTGTCGCTCAACGTGGGCAACCTGTTCGACAAGACCTATTACGCCAGTTCGTACAGCAGCCTGTGGATTGCGCCGGGCGCGGGCCGCAGCGTGCGGCTGGGCGTGCAACTGAGCTATTGACGATGCTGCCAGCCAAGGTGCGCACTGCCGCGCCCCAGTCTTCTCCGACAGTCTTCCCTTCTGCCGCGGTCGCGCGGCCGGCCGGCGGCCGGCTGCTGTCCATCGACGCTCTGCGCGGACTGGTGATCCTGATCATGCTGCTGGACCACGTGCGGGACATGTTCTTCCTGCACGTCCAGGTGGCCGATCCCATGGATGTCGCCACGACCTCTCCGGCACTTTTCTTCAGCAGGCTCGCCGCGCATCTGTGCGCACCGGTTTTCATCTGGCTGGCCGGCGTATCGGCGTGGCTCTACGGTGCCGCCGGCCACGACCGGCGCGCCGTCAGCGGCTTCCTGCTCAGGCGCGGCGTGTTCCTGGTGCTGCTGGAGGTGACGCTGGTCGGCTTTGCCTGGACCGGGACCTTGCCGCCGCAGGTGATCTACCTGCAGGTGATCTGGGCCATCGGCCTGAGCATGATGGCGCTGGCGGCACTGGTGTGGCTGCCGCGGGCGGTGCTGATTGCCGCGGGCATTGCGCTTGTTGCCGGCCACAACCTGCTGAGTCCGCTGCATTTCCCGGTTGACAGCGCCTGGCACGTGCCCTGGGCCATCCTGCACGACCGCACCTGGATCGAGGTGGCTGACGGCTTCAGGGTGCGTACCTCATACCCGGTGCTGCCGTGGATCGGCGTGATCGCGCTGGGCTATGCGGCGGGGCCGTGGTTTGCCGCCACGGTGCCTGCCGCGGTACGGCAGCAGCGGCTGGCTGGTCGCGGGCTGGCGGCGCTGGCAGGCTTTGCGGTGCTGCGCGCGCTGAACGGCTACGGGCAGGAGCAGAAATGGCTGGCGGGCAGCGATGCCTTGCATACCGCGATGAGCTTCCTCAACGTCACCAAATACCCGCCGTCGCTGCTGTTCCTGCTGCTGACACTGGGCGTGGGCTGGTTGCTGCTGGCGTGGCTGGAGCGAGCGCAGGGCGGCTGGATCGCGCGGCGCCTGGCCGTGTTCGGCGCCGTGCCGATGTTCTTCTACCTGCTGCACCTCTACGTGCTGCAGGGGCTGTACCAGGCCTGCGTGCACCGCTGGGGCCTGAACCAGGGCAGGGTGTTCGGCCTCGACCACGTCTGGCAGCTGTGGCTGGGGGCGGCCGTGCTGGCCCTGGCGCTGTGGCCGGCGGTGCGCTGGTTCGCGGCGCTGAAGGCAAGGCGGCGGGACTGGCGCTGGCTGAAGTACTTCTGATCAGCGCCTGGGTCCCGCACGCCCCTAGCTTAGCGCGGCGTAGCCGCGACGGGTGCCGGCTGTGCCGCCGCCGGGGATTGCGCCGGAGCCTGGGGTTGCGCTACAGCCTGGGGCTGGGCTGCTGCCTGGGCCGGTGCCACGGTTTGAGGCTGTGCGGCGGCTTGAGGCTGCGCCACGGCCTGGGGCCGCGCTACGGCCTGAGGTTGTGCCACGGCTTGAGGCCGTGCCACCGCCTGGGGCTGTGCCGCGGCTTGCGGCCGCGCGGCGGGTGCCTGGCGTGCGCCGCCATTGGCCGCCGGCGCAGCCTCGGTCACCTCGCGCCAGCCGCCGCCCAGCGACTTGTACAGCGATACGCGGCTGGTCAGGCCGGCCAGCTTGTACGTGATCAGCGCCTGCTGCGCGGTGTAGAGCTGGCGCTGGGCGTCGAACACACCGAAGTAGTCGTCCACGCCGTTCTTGAAACGCATTTCCGACAGCCGCCGGGTCTCGCTGCCTTCGCGCACCAGGGCTTCCTGCGCCTGCACCTGGCGCTCGTAGGTGGCGCGTGCCGCCATGCTGTCGGCGACCTCGCGGAACGCGGTCTGGATGGTCTTCTCGTAGTTGGCGATGTTGATGTCCTTGCGCACGTTGGCCGCATCCAGCCCGGCCCGGTTGCGCCCGGCGTCGAAGATCGGCACGGTCAGCTGCGGCGCGAACACCCATGCCATGCCGCCGGAGAACAGCCCCGCCAGGCTGCTGCTAGCTACGCCCAGCGCGCCGGTCAGCGAGATGCGCGGGAAGAACGCCGCGCGCGCCGCGCCGATATTGGCGTTGGCCGCCTTGAGGCGGTGCTCGGCGTTGAGGATGTCGGGGCGGCGCACCAGCACGCTGGACGGCAGCCCTTCGGGGAACTCGCTCACCAAGGCGCGCGCGTCCAGCGGATCTCGCGCGGCCGCGTTGGCGTTGGCAGTTGCCGCGCCGGCATCGGTCACGGATTTCGGCAACGGGCCGCCGATCAGCAAAGACAGCGCGTTCTCATCCTGGGCCACCTGCCGCGTGTATTGCTCAACGCCCACCTGCGAGGTCTGCACCTGGGTTTGCGCGCGATGCTGGTCCAGTTGCGCCATCGCACCGACCTGCCGCCCGCGCCGCACCATCTCTGCCGCGTCCTGCTGTGTCTTCAGCGTGTCCTGCGACAGCTTCAGCAGTGCGCGGTCGGCCAGCAGCGTCAGGTAGGCGTTGGCCACCTCGGACACCAGGCTGATCTGCGCACTGCGGCGCGCTTCTTCCGTAGCCATGTATTCCTCGAGCGCGGCATGCTTGAGGCTGCGCACCCGGCCGAAGAAATCAAGCTCGAACGCGGTGAAGCCGATGCCCGCGTTGTAGGTGGTGATCTGCGGCGACTGGCCCGCCGCGCGCAGCCGTTGCGGCAGCCGCTGCGAGACCATGCCGGCATTGCCATCCACCGTGGGGAATTGCGCCGCGCGCTCGATCTGGTACAGCGCGCGCGCTTCGTCGATGGCAAGCGTGGCCATGCGCAGGTCGCGGTTGTTGGCCAGCGCCAGTTCGATCAGCTGGCGCAGTTGCGGGTCGACGAAAACATCGCGCCAGCCCAGGTCCGCGGCCGAAGGGCCGGCGGGTCGGGCCGGCTGGCCCGGCTGTGCCGCGCCGGCCTGCGGGGTGCGGTAGGCAGCGCCTTCCGGCCACGCTGACGGGACCGGCGCGTCGGGGCGCTGGTACTGCGGCTCGAGCGTGCAGGCCGCAAGGGCCAGCACGAGTGCGCCGGGCAGCAGCAGGCGCGGCGGGGGCAGGGTACGGGGGCGTGGCAGGCTTCGCATGGATGGTTCCGGAGAGTGGGGATTGTTATCTGGCATGGTTCAGCCCAGCAGCGCGCGCCGCACAAAGCGCGACAGCGCCAGCTTGGGCTGCCCCTGCCGGGCAATGTTGTGTGCGGGATCGGTGAACAGCAGCCGGATCAGCGCGTGGCGCGCCGCCATGCCGGCGTTCAGGGCGATGCCCAGCAACTGGCCGTCGCGGCGCACCACGCGGCACGGGATCCAGCCGGTCTGCGCCAGCCACAGCGCGCCCTCGGTGCCGGCGGGAATGGCCGGCGCCAGCGGCGTGGTGACGGCCACGCCGTTGCAGGAAAGATCCCTGGTGGTGACGCGGTATTCCTTGCCATGCACGCGCAGCAGCGCTGCCGCGCGGTGCGGGAAGCGCTCTTCCTTGCGCGGGCGCGGCAGTTCCACGCAGACCAGCAGCGAGGCCAGGTACAGCATCAGCGCCACCCCGGTCCAGATGGTGTTGAAGGCGAGCCCTTGCGCATCGGGGTCCACCACCAGGGCGCGGCCCAGTCCCAGCGCGGAGAAGCCCAGCAGCCCCGCGTACAGCGCCGCGAACTTGCCGTGGATTACCAGCTTGGAGCGGTCCAGCCCCTTGTTCGTGACCTTGAACGGCCGCCCGAACGGCTTGAACATCGCGCTCACCAGCGATGCGGTGACGGCCAGAGCCGCCACGATCTGCGTGACTTCGGTGAAGATCGGCAGCGCGCGCTGGCCGGTGATCCAGATGCTGTACGCCCAGTACGCCACCAGCGCCGGCAGGCCGTAGGCGAGGAACTGCAGCGGCTCGCCGTAAAGCGTGGAGACGCCGAGGTACCAGTACAGCAGCGGCCCTGCCAGCAGCATCAGCGTGAATGGCCGCGACAGCCAGTGCAGCAGGCCGTGCACGTAGTGCAGCCGCTGCATCCCGGTGTAGCCGCGCCCGCGCAGCGGCCCGTCCGCGGTCAGCGCCACCTGGATCGTGCCCAGCCCCCAGCGGCTGCGCTGGCTGATGTACTCGGGCAGGCCTTCGGCTGACAGGCCCACGCTCAGGCGCTCATTGAGCCAGCGCGTGATATAGCCGTGCGGCAGCAGCCGGTAGGTCAGGTGGATGTCCTCGGTCACCGTGCCGGTGGGGAAGCCGCCGATCAGGTCGATCAGGTCGCGCCGCACCACGAACGAGGTGCCGATGCAGAACGCCGCGCCCCAGGCGTCCTTGGCCGGCTGCATCACGTCGAAGAAGGCGCGCTGTTCATCGACCCAGCATTCGGTGGCGCGCAGGTTGTACTGGATCGGATCCGCGTTGTAGTAGAACTGGGGTGTCTGCACCACGCCCACGCGCGCATCGCTGAACAGGCCCACGGTGCGCAGCAGGATATTGCGATGCGGTGCGAAGTCGGCGTCCAGCACCAGGATGTAGGGCGCGCCGCCGGCCGCGGCGCTGTGGCGCAGGCCGTTGTTGAGATTGCCGGCCTTGGCGTGGGCGTTGTCCGGGCGCGTCACGTAGTGCGCGCCGACGCGTTCGCAGAACTCGCGCAGCCAGTCGCGGCGGGTGTCGTCCAGCACCCAGACGCGGAAGTCGGGATAGTCTATCGCCAGCGCCGAGACAATGGTCTTCTCCAGGATGTCCAGGCCTTCGTTGTAGGTGGCGATGAAGATGTCCACCGGCGGCACCTGCTTCGCGCGGCGCAAGGCGGCCTCGCCCGCATCGGCGTCGGGGGTGTGGTTGCTGGTGCGCGCCAGCACCACGATCGACAGCAGCGTATAGGCCAGCGTCATGCATTCGAAGGCAAAGAACACATGGGCCCACACGCTGGCGAAGGTCATCTGCCAGTCCGGCAGTGTTTCGCGGATGCGCCAGGTCAGGTACACCGCCAGCAGCAAGGCGGTGACGCCGCCGAACAGCACGCGGTCCGCCGGCCGGTCTTGCCGGCACAGCATCGAGAGCAGCACCATCGCCAGCAGCACGCCGCCGTTGATGACCAGCAGCGTCTGGTTTTCCAGAAACAGGGCGAACATCGTCACTCCTTGGCGGCGGTGTTGACAGGGGCGGTTGCAGGTGCCGCGGCCGCAATGGCCGGCGGCGGGCAGGACGGTTCCAGGCATCCGCCCGGACGGAAGGGGTTCCAGCGCGCCGCGGCCAGCACGGCCCATGCGGTGGCGCCCAGGTGGGGCAGGTGGAAGTAGTGGAAGTCTTCCGTGGTCGAGGTGGGCCCGATCGACAGCCCGGTGCTGATGCGCGCCTCGGGCGTGGCGTAGAGCATCCCGGACGGCGCCCGCTGCGACAGCAGCAGCTGCCACAGCGGCTGCGCCTGTTGCGCCTGCCCGGCGGCCTGCAGCACCAGCGCGGCCTGCCCGGTGCCTTCGGTCCAGATGCCGTCGGGGCCGCCCTTGAAGCCGTAGCCTGCGCCGGCGCGATGCTTGGCCTCCACCCACGCCAGGTTGCGGCGCCAGTCCTGCGGCGGGTCCGGGATCGCGATCAGCGGCCACAGCACTGCGTCCAGCGCGGACGGGCCGGCGTTTGGCGCGCGCCCATCGTCGCGCGTGCCGATGATGAAGCGGCCCTCGCGCGCCTGCCACATGGCGCTGACAAAGCCGCGCGAGCGCGCCGCGCCATCGCGCCAGCGCGCATCGTTGCGCTGGCTCGCGAGCCAGCTGAAGGCGGCATAGGTATCGACGTTGTGCTCGGTCGACTTCCAGCCCTGGCGGGTCTGTTTCGGCTCATGGCCGAAGAAGCCGCCGATATAGCCGGCGGGCGCGCCCGAGTCGGGCACGATGGCATGCACCCAGCCCATCAGCGCGGCGGCGCCATCGAGGTAGCGCGCATCGCGCGTGGCGTCATGCACGGCCAGCAGCAGCAGCGCGGCCCAGGCGACGTTGCCGGTGGCGGTGCCGGCCTGGTAGGCATCTTCAAACCAGCGCTTGCTGGGCTCGTCCCACCAGCCTGGCAGGGGCACCGGGCCGGCCGGCAGCGGGCCGGCGCGATAGGCGTTGCGCAGGCGCGCATCGCGGAAGTGACGGTCCTGGCGGGTTGCCTGCAGCACGGCGTCGGCAATGCGGCGCGCTTCGGCGGGACGCTTGCACGCCACCAGCGCGATGCCGGCCAGCGCGTTGTCGTAGACGAAGGCGGCATTGCGCAGCGCCGGGGCCAGCGGCTCGCCGCCCGGCGCGGGTTCATAGCTGGCGAGGAAGACGGGGCCGTTGCCGCTTTCACGGCTGACGCGCTCGGCCAGTGTCTTGCAGCCGTCGGCCAGCAGCGTCTGCTGGGCAGGCTCGGCAGCGCGCGCCGCGCCTGGCGCCAGCACGAGCACGGCGGGCAGCAGCGCGCCGGCAACCAGGCGGGGCAGGCGTGTCGTCGGGATCGGCAGTCGCATCCGGGTCTCCTTTGCCTGCGTCGGCGGTTATATCAGCGATGCCCGCAGCTGGCCCAGCCAGCTCTGGTTCAGCGTCACGCGCGCCCAGCGGCCCATGCCGCAATGGCCCGACTGGCTTGGCCCTGCCGCTGCCCGTGTTGCTGTCGCTGAGGCAGCCGCCTTGCCCGGCACGTTGTCCAGCGGGCGGTCGAGCTTGGCGATCACATAAATCTCGTTCTTCTCGATCGGCGGGAAGGGCACGAAGTAACGCGCCTGGTCGCCGTCCGGCGCGCGCGGCAGCACCTCTGCCACCGATGCCGGCAACGCCGTGGGCACGCCGTCGACATTCACGTTCAGCCGTGCACCGGGCAGCAGGTTGTCGCTGAGGCTGCGCGGGAACACCGCCACCACGCGCGTCTGCGCGCAGTTGCTGGCGCGCGCCAGGGTGGCGCCGGCGGCCACGCGCATGCCGGGCTGCGCGATCAGGTCTTCGATGGTGCCGGGTTCGGCCGAGCGGATCTCCAGGTTCGAGAGCCGGTCGAGACGTTCCTGTTCCGTGGCGATCATCTCGTCGACCGACTTGCCATAGGCCTCCAGTTGTTCCAGCTCTGCCGTCAGCTGTGCCGATTCCGCGCCCAGCACCTGGCGCCGCTGGGCCAGCGTGGCGCTGGGGCCATCGGTGGATGAGGCATAGACCTTGTTGCGCGCGGCCTCGCTCACGCTGACTGCGTTATCGAGCTCGGCCTTGGCCGCCGCCTTGGCATTGGTGAGCATCGACAGCTGGTAGCGCGAGGCATTGGTGTAGGCCTCGCTGACGGCCCCGGCCCACTGCATGCTCTGGTTGCGGTTGACCACTTCCTGCTGCTGGTCTTCCTGCGCCCTGGCCGATGCCAGGCGCGCCTCCAGGGCGCGCACGCGCGCCCCGTGCTCGCGTTGCGCAGCGCTGTTGTAGCGCTGCAGGTCCTGCTCGGTGGCGGCCATCAGCCGGCGGTTGCTTTCCAGCCGAGCGCGGGCGGAGTCATGGCGCTGCTGGTTGTCGAGCTTCTTGCCGGTCAGGTCGACCAGCAGCGAACGGTCGATGTTCGGGTTCTGCACGACCATCAGCGCCTGGTTGGCCGAGAACGGCTGGCCCGCGGCCACCATCTGCTTCATCACGATGCCTTCCACGGGAGAAGTCACCAGGCTGACCGGGCTGTTCACCACGGCCCGCTCCGACGAGCGCGTAAACACATTTGGAAACATGATTGTCAGCACGGCCCAGATGATGAACAGCACCACGCCGTAGCCCGCCATGCGCGGCACGATGTGCCAGAGCGGCACGGTAACGGGCTGCGGGCGTTGCACCAGGCCGTCGCCGTGGGGCTGGCGCAGCGGAGCCGGGGTCAGCGGGTGTTGTCTGGGTGGCGGATTATTGCGCTGGTCGGCCATGGTGGTGTTCTCCGGCAAGCAAAGTCAAAAAGCGTCCCCGCCGGCATGCACAGGTGCATGCCGGATGAGCGAAATTCCAGGCAAGCGGGTACCGTCGCGCTAGGACTGTCGCGCGGTGCCCGGCTTGCATGTCCCCAATTCAGCTTGTTGTCTGCAGCGCGCTCGATGTGGCCAGGCCGTATCGGTGCGCCTTGCAATCGGGCCGACAAGCGGCCCGTGGATTTGCCCGGCTTCATCCGGGCAGAGTTGAACAATGGCCAGTCAATGGCCAAGAAGTGGCAGCCCGCTGACGCAAAGATTCATGCACTCAGGCCGCCGTGTGTGAGTTAAAGGCTAGTCAGTTGCCCCGTCCCTTGCTGTAAAAATGTGTAAGGGGAGGCTGTAGCACTGCTTAACACGGCAGTAACATGGCATGCGACGAACGACGAATGGAGCACAAATTGACGGGGCTTTGACGCAGGTGAAGAAATTGAATCCGGCAGCGATGGCAGTTGGCGCGCGCTGCGGTCACGCGGCTAATCGTCGGCGGCGAGTGGCGGCGCGATGTGCTCCAGCGGCCGGCGTTCGGCGTCGATGCCGAAGCGCAACGCCAGCAGCCCGGCGACGATCACCAGCACCGCGCCGAAGCCGTAGCCTGCCGCCACGGCTTCGCGGCTGCCGCTTTCAATCAACGCGCCCAGCAGCACTGGCGCGATAAAGCCGCCGGTGCCGGTGCCCACGGCATAGAACACCGAGATCGCCAGCGCGCGCATTTCCAGCGGGAAGACTTCGCTGGCGGTCAGGTAGGCGGAGCTGGCCGCGGCCGAGGCCAGGAAGAATACCGCCGACCAGCACAGCGCCTGGCCGCGCGCATCGAGCCAGCCTTCAACGAAGGCCCAGCCGGTCAGTGCCAGCCCGATGCCGGACAGTACATAGGTGGCGGCAATCATGCGCCGGCGCCCGATGTGGTCGAACAGCGGGCCAAGCAGCAGCGGCCCCAGGGCGTTGCCCAGCGCAAAGGGGAAGATATACATTGCCACGCGCGCTTCCGGCACGGCATAGAAGCGTGTCAGCACCAGCGCATAAGTGAAGAAGATCGCGTTGTAGAAAAAGGCCTGCGCCACCATCAGCGCCAGCGTGATCATGCTGCGGCGGCGGAAGCGCCGCAACAGCAGGCGCATGACTTCGCCCACGCCCGGCGCGGCGCGCCGGCGCATCGCCACCGCGACGCAATCGGGTGCCACCGGCGGCAGCGGGCCGTGGCGGGCGCGCACCTCGGCCTCGATCGCGGCGATCACGCGCTCGGCCTCTTCCAGCCGGCCGTGGGTGGCAAGCCAGCGCGGGCTTTCCGGCACATGCTTGCGCACCAGCACGATGGCCACGGCCAGTACAGCGCCCAGCGCGAAGCAGACGCGCCAGCCCCAGACCGGGCCGAACACGCGCGCATCGAGCAGCACCAGGCTCAACCCGGCGCCGAGTGCCGCGCCCAGCCAGAAGCTGCCGTTGATGGCCAGGTTGACGCGCCCGCGCACGCGCGCCGGGATCAGTTCGTCGATGGCGGAATTGATGGCCGCGTATTCGCCGCCGATGCCAAGGCCGGTGAAGAAGCGGCAGGCCGCAAAGAAGGCAAAGCCGGGTGAGAACGCGGTGGCCAGCGTCGCCACCATGTAGACCGCGAGCGTGGCCAGGAACAGCCGCTTGCGCCCGAGCCGGTCGGCCATGCGCCCGAACACCAGCGCCCCCAGCACCGCGCCGGCGATATAGAGCGAGCCCGACCAGCCCACCTGCGTCGCGGTCAGGCCCAGCGTATCGGGGCGCTCCAGCACGGCGCCGACCGAGCCCACCAGCGTGACTTCCAGGCCATCGAGGACCCAGGCAACGCCCAGCGCAATCGCCACGCGCCAGTGCCAGCGCGACCATGGCAGGCGGTCCAGCCGCCCCGGAATGTCGGTGCGGAATGCGGTGTCGACGGGAAGGCTGGCGAGGGCGGTATCGGTTGGCATTGCCAACCAGTATAGGAAACGGGGGCAAACGGGTGCCGCAGCGTTCAGCGGTACAGCACCGTGGGCAGCCAGAGGCCGATGCCGGGGAAGACGTAGAGCAGCACCAGCGCAATCAGCTGGATGCCCATGAACGGCAGCATGCCCAGGAAGATCTGGTTCAGCGTGACATGCGGCGGCGCCACGCCCTTCAGGTAGAACGCGGCCATGGCCACCGGCGGCGACAGGAAGGCGGTCTGCAGGTTCAGCGCCACCAGCAGCCCGAAGAACAGCGGGTCGATGCCGAAGTTGTCCAGCAGCGGGATAAAGATCGGCATGAAGATGATGATGATCTCGGTCCATTCCAGCGGCCAGCCGAGCAGGAAGATGATCAGCTGCGCCAGGATCATGAACTGCACCGGCGACAGGTTCAGCGACAGCACCCATTGCTCGACCAGCGCCTGTCCGCCCAGCAGCGCGAACGCCGCAGAGAAGATCGACGAGCCCACGAACAGCCAGCACACCATGGCGCTGGTCTTGGCCGTCAGCAGCACCGATTCCTTGACCACGCGGAAGTTCAGCTGCCGGTACGCTGCCGCCAGCAGCGCGCCGCCGAGCGAGCCCACCGCCGCGGCTTCGGTCGGCGTGGCCAGCCCGAACACGATCGAGCCCAGCACCGCTAGGATCAGCAGCGCCAGCGGGAAGAACGACGACAGCAGCATCTTGAAGATTTCCAGCCGCGCCAAGCTGAAGCGCCAGTAGAAGTACACCAGCACCGCCGCCACGGCCGCCAGCGTGATCCAGAACCAGCGGGGCGCAGATACCGCAGCTGCCGCCGGCACTGGCGCTGGCTGCGCCCCGGCTTGCGCTGCGGTCGTGGGTGCAGGAGTGGTTGCGGCGGGAGCGGCCGGCGCTGCGGGCGCAGCTTCCACTGGCGGCGCCTGCAGGTCGTCGAGTGATGCGCTGCTTTCCTCGGCGCCTCCCATCGACAGCGGTGCCTCCACCGCGACGCTGGCGGCGGGCGCGGTGACCGCGCTGTATATCGTTCCCATCACCAACACCACGGCGATCGCCGGCAGCAGCACGATGCCCAGCTGGCGCGCGAACACTGCCGTCGGCAGGTCGGCATTGCGCGGGCCCTTGAGCGCGCGCATCAGGCCGGCACCGAGCGCAGGCAAGGCATGGGTGGCGCCGCCGGCTTCCAGCGTGCGCGCCACCGGCGGCAGCGGCACCACCCGCTCGGCTTCCGGCAGCGGCGGCGCGAGCGCGGGCTTGAGCTTGGCCAGGATCAGGATGTAGAGGATATAGAGCCCGGTCAGCATCAGGCCCGGGAAGAACGCGCCCGCATAGAGCTGCACCACCGACACGCCCGCGGTGGCGCCGTAGACGATCAGCAGCACCGACGGCGGGATCAGGATGCCCAGGCAACCGCCCGCGGTGACCGCGCCGGCCGACAGCGAGGTGTTGTAACCCGCGCGCAGCATGGCGGGGAAGGCGAGCAGGCCCATCAGCGTAACCACGGCGCCGACGATGCCGGTGGCGGTCGCGAAGATCGCGCAGGTCACCAGCGTGGCCACCGCGAGCGAGCCGGGAATCCATGCCAGCGCAAGGTGCAGGCTGCGGAAGAGCTTTTCGATCAGGTTGGAGCGCTCGACCAGGTAGCCCATGAACACGAACAACGGGATCGAGATCAGCACGTCGTTGGTCATGACCGCATAGGCCCGCTGCACCATCAGGTCCAGCGTCTGCTGCACCGCGATCGAGGGGTCGGCGTGGCGGTAGGCCAGCCAGGAGAACAGCACGCCCATGCCCATCAGCGTGAACGCGGTGGGGAAGCCCAGCATGATCGCCACCACGATCAGCGCCAGCATCAGCAGGCCGAGATGCCCGTTGGTCCAGTCCGCCGGCGCGGGCATGAACCACGCCACGGCGCCGACGATCAGCACCATCAGGGAAACGCCGAACCACAGTTCCTTCCTCATCGGCCGGCTCCAGGCTGGTCGTCGCGCGGCGGCGGTGACTCGGCCAGCTCAGCGGTAGGGGTGCCTTGCACCATCTCCTTGAGCTGCTCGACATCGACTTCCTCGACATCGCCTTCGCGCAGCGGCCAGCTGCCGTTCGCCAGGCACAGGATGCAGCGGATGGTCTCGGCCACGCCTTGCAGCAAAAGCAGCGCGCCGGCCACGGGAATCACTGCCTTGAACGGATAGATCGGCGGGCCGTCGGCGGCGATGGAAGAGTGTTCGTCCTGTGCCAGCGAGACCTCGAAGAAATCGATGCCGGCCCAGGCCAGCGCAATCACCCCGGGGAAGAAGAAGGCCAGGTAGAGCACCAGGTCGATTGACGCCTGCATCCGCGGCGACAGGAAGCCGTAGAGGATGTCGCCGCGCACGTGGCCGCGCTTGGCCAGGGTATAGGCGCCGGCCAGCATGAACAGCGTTCCGTACAGCATATTGCTGGCGTCGAACACCCAGGCGTGCGGCGTGCCTAGGACATAGCGCGAGAACACCTCGTAGCTGATCATCAGCGTGAGCCCGATGATCAGCCACGCGCCGGCCTGGCCGACGAAGGTGCTGATGCGGTCGATGCCAAGCAGCAGGCGTTGCACGGTTTGGCCCCCGGAGTGGCGCGGCTCAGGTGCGTTTGGAGAAGTAGTGGCTCGTTGCCAGCCGGAAATCGACGTTAGTGTCGTTCTGCCAGCGCGTGGCGCGCTCGGCGAAGGCCTTCATCGAATCGTTGACCTTCTTGAACATCGGGTTTTCTTTTTCCTTGCGCGCCACGATCTCATCCCATACCTTCAACTGCGCCTGCAGCACCGAGTTGGGGGTCGCGTAGAACTTCACGCCTTGCTTCTGCAGCGCCTGGTAGTCCTTGGAATAGCGGTCGATCGCCTTGATCGACATATCCGCGGACGCCGCCTCCACCGCGTTGGCGATCAGCGCCTTGAGCTTGGCCGGCAGCGCGTCATAGCGTTTGCGGTTGAACAGGATCTCGAACTGCTCCGAGGGCTGGTGGAAGCTGCGCAGCATGCAGACCTTGGACACGTCCTGGAAGCCCAGCGCGCGGTCGGAGCTGGCGTTGTTGAACTCGGCTGCATCGAGCAGCCCGCGGTCCAGCGCCGGCACGATCTCCGCGCCCGGCAGCGCATTCACCGCGGCGCCCAGGCCGGTGAAGATGTCGATCGACAGCCCGACCGTGCGGAACTTCAGCCCCTTGAAGTCTTCCGGCTTGGTGATGGGCTTCTTGAACCAGCCCAGCGGCTGGGTCGGCATCGGGCCATACAGGAACGACACCACGTCCAGGTTCAGGCTGCGGTAGATCTCCTGCTGCAGCTCCTTGCCGCCGCCGTACTTGTGCCAGGCCAGCAGCATGTTCGGGTCCATGCCCCAGGCCGGGCCCGAGCCCCACAGCGCCAGCGCCGAGTTCTTGCCATACCAGTACGCGATCACGCCATGGCCGCCGTCCAGCGTGCCCTTGCTGACCGCGTCGATCAGGTCGAAGGCCTTGACCACCGCGCCCGCGGGCAGCAGCTCGATCTTCAGGTCGCCGCCCGACATATTGTTTACCTTGGTGACGAAGTCGCCGGCGAACTCATGGAAGATGTCCTTGGTGGGCCAGGTGCTCTGCCAGCGCATCGTGACCGGGCCTTGCGCCTTGACGATGGCCGGGAAGCCCATTGCCGCGGCGCCCGCGGCCGCACCGGCGGCCCCCCCAAGGAAGCCGCGCCGGGAAACGCCTGGCTTGGTTTCCGCTTCAGGTTTTGCTGCGCCTGCTTTCCTTGTCCTGGATGCCATGACCGCCTCCATTTGCTATGTGTTGGATTACCCGCGAGCGCCGGCCATGGGGGCCGAGACAACTCGCCACTGACGCGAACATCGGAAAAGTCGGGAAATCTGGAGCATGCCGGGCCAGTGGCCGCGCGGCAGGGGCGGGCGTGCAGGTGGCCCGTGATTCCCTTCATGGTAGGAAAGGGACAGGGAACCACAATCTAGGGATTACCCGCGCGGTGGGGGCCCGCGCACTTTGGCGGGGCCGGCCGATGCCGCGGACCTGGGGCTGGGCGCTCAGGTGCGGGCGATGCCGACCGTGAACTCGGCCTCCAGCAGCCCCGCTGTATCGGCAGCCTGGCGCACGCGCATCTGGTTCGGGTGCGACCCCGCGATCGGGTCCTGCGTGGTGGCGCGAGACGGCACGCCGCGCGCGCGGTAGGCCGGGTGGCTGCCCAGCACCTCGCGGTTCAGGGTATCGCTGAAGTACAGCTGGCTGGTCAGGGCTTCCGACCGCCCCAGCAGCACCTTGAAGTGGATATGGATGGCGCGTGGCGCGTACCAGCCGGGATAGATCGACGTGAACGTGGCCACGCCGTCCTGGCTGGTAGGCTGGACGCCACGCAGGAAACGCGCCTGGCGGTTGCCGCGGCCCTCGCCGCTGTAGTTGCCGTCGGCATCGCAGTGCCAGATGCTGACCAGCGCACCCGGCACCGGCCCGCAGCCGCGCCCGGCATCCACCACCCGGATGCGCAGCCGCAAGGGCTGGCCGGGCCGGTCGTCGCGGATGTCGGTGCGCACCAGGGCATCGTCAAGGTAGAAGGGGCCTTCGGTGGCGGCGGGCGTCAGCAGGCAGGCGGCAGGAGTGGCTGCTGCCGCCCCGGGCGCAATGCCGGCAGCGGCAAGCAGGCCGCCCAACTCATGCAGGAAGCGGCGGCGCGCCGCGTCGGTGGCTGCCGCGCTATCGGCGCCAATTGCCGGGCGCACTGTCATGGTGGGCTCCGAGGTGATCCGCGTGCGCCTTGCGGCGCGTGGTGCTGCCGCGCTGGCGCCGGGACGTCAGCGTCCCATCGCCTTGAGCATCGAGTAGCCGTGGCTGGTGATGCGCGGCTCCTGCCGGCGGCCGTGCAGGATCTCAAGTTGTACGAGTTGCTTTTCGACCAGTGCCTTCAGGTCGATGGGGTCGATCTGGCGGGAATCGCTGGAATCGAGGGAATCGGGGCCGTCGCTCAGCAATAGCAGCGTGGCAAGTTCATGCGGGCTCAGCACGTTCGTCTCCTTGGCTAGAGGGGGGCGTTTGCTGGGAGTCTGCGCGGCGCAGCAGCGCCAGGCGCGGGAAGATTGTCAAGAAGCCCTGGAGACGATGCGGCACATGCCGCCCATGCGTGCTGCGCCGCGGTGAAATGCTGCGGCGCGGCATCCTGTCTCCGGCGACTAACTGGTTTGACGAGGCCGGCAGCACGCGGTTCCGTGCAACCGCTCGACGGTTACATGTGACCGGGCGTCGCACCGCCGTCATCGTCATCCGTCGTTCATTATCAGCCTGTCACGATGACAATGTGATGGCCATGCCGATACTGTGGAATTGGGCGGCAGCCTACCGCCCTTGCACAGCTTGCGCCGCATCGCGGCGTCTATCGGCCCTGCTGCTCGCGCCACGCCTCGTACAGGTCGATGCCCTCGTCACGCGCCGGCACGTAGGCCAGCGTCATCTCCCGTTGCTCCAGCGGCCGGGCCAGCTCGATATAGCCGCGCTCCGCGGACAGGTCATAGGGTTCGCCGTCTTCATTGGAGTAGGCGTAGTAGACCGCCTTCACGCCGGCCAGGTACATTGCCGACAGGCACATCGAGCAGGGGTAGCCGCTGGCGTACACCGTGCAGCCGCTCAGGTCCGGCTTGCCCAGCGCCCGGCTGGCGGCGCGCACGGCCTGCATTTCGGCGTGTGCGCTCGGGTCGCAGGTGGCGTCTACCTCGTTCACCGCGCGGGCCAGCACCTCGCCGTCCCTGACGACCACGGCGCCAAAGGGCCAGGTATTGCGTTCGCGCACGTTCCCCATGGCGAGGCGGATGGAATCAAGCAGATAGGCTTCTGTCGTGGACACGCGTTGTCTCCGTTGAGGCCTGGCCCGTGCAGGCGGACGATGGTTCGGGCCTCGGGACTATAGGCCAGCGTGCGCCGGCATGGTGGCGTGGGCTGTTATAGGGCGTATTTGGGCCGCGCGCGAGCCGCGCCGGTTATTGGCGATGGCACTGGCGCGCATTCGAATCCTTAACTTCGCGTGGCGTGGCCCGCATGACAGAATGCGCCAGACCGCATCGATACCCCCATACCACTCACACCCGACGCATCCGCACGGAGGAAAGAACATGCTGGCGGCGCGCCTGTCCATCTGCCTTGCCCTGGTCATTGCCATGCTGACATCCATCCCAGCCGCCGCCGGCGGCCCGCCCGAACAACAGCTGCGCGAGGCCGCGGCCAGCGGCAACGCCGCGCAGGTCACCGCACTGCTAGGCCAGGGCGCCAGCATCGATGACCGCGATGCGCAGGGACGCACGGCGCTGCTGCTGGCCACGCACCACAACCGCGTGCAGGCGGCCAGGGTCCTGATCGATGCCGGCGCCGACGTGAACGCGAAAGATGCCATCCACGACAGCCCCTACCTGTACGCCGGCGCGCGCGGCTACAACGAGATCCTGCGCCTGACGCTGGCCCACGGCGCGGACCTGCGCAGCACCAACCGCTACGGCGGCACCGCGCTGATTCCCGCCGCCGAGCGCGGCCATGTCGAGACCGTGCGCACGCTGATCGCGGCCGGCGTGGCGGTGAATCATGTCAACAAGCTCAAGTGGACCGCCTTGCTGGAGGCCATCATCCTTGGCAACGGCGGGCAGGCCCATACCGAGATCGTGCGCCTGCTGGTCAAGGCGGGCGCCGACGTGAACCTGGCCGACGGCGACGGCGTCTCGCCGCTGCAGCATGCGCGCCAGCGCGGCTATACGCAGATCGAGCAGATTCTGAGCGCCGCCGGCGCACGCTGAACCTTGCGCCGCAAGGCGGCTCGCTCTCGCCTGCCTCATATATACTGTCAGTGTGCATACAAAATGGTGAGAGCGATGTCTGCGAGAGCGAAACGCAACGCAACGAGCGGCAGTCATGAGGTGGCGGATGCCGTGCCGGAAGCCGATCCGGCAAAGGAGTTGCTCTGGGCCCGCCCGGGGTTCCTGGTGCGGCGCTTGCACCAGATCCACGTCGCGATGTTCTTCGAGGAGTGCAAGTCGCCCAATATCACGCCCGTGCAATATGCCATCCTGACGGTGCTGTCGGTGCTGCCGGGATTGGACCAGACTTCGCTCGGGCAGGAGGTCGGCCTGGACCGGACCACGACCGCCGACGTCGTGCGCCGGCTCGAGGAGCGCGGGCTGGTAGAGCGCCGCGACAACCCCGCCGACCGGCGCACCCGCCATGTCCACCTGACGCGGGAAGGCAAGAGCGTGGTCACGGCGCTGCGTGGCGACATGGCGCGTGCGCAGGAGCGCATGCTGGCGCCGCTGAAGCCCGCCCAGCGCGAAGTGTTCATGGACCTGCTGGCGACGCTGGTGGAAGCCAACAACCAGTACAGCCGCACCGTGCTGCGCAGCATGTAGGCCCGACGGCGGGCGCAAGGCCCGCCGCGCCCACGCGCTAGACCGGGTAGACCAGGTCGTTGGCGATGATGGTGGTGTCGTAGACAACCTGCCGCTCGCGCAGCAGCAGCCTGCCACCCTGGCGGCGGAAGCGGTCGTAGTAGGTCCCCGCCAGGTGGATCGTGGTGGGGCCCTCCACCAGCGTCTGCAGCAGCATGTAGTTGGCCTGTGCCACGATATCGCCGACCGCGGTTTCGTCGCTGACACGCGTGTTGGTCACCAGGTGCAGGTTGTAGCGCGGCGCGAACATCTGGGTATTGGCAATCGCAGCGGCGCGGTCGCGCATCATGCCCACCCCTTCGGCGTAGACCAGCCCCACCGGCAGGTTGCGCTCGGCATTCTCGCGCGCGGTGATCCGGTAGAGCGCGTCCTCGGTGAAGAAGCGGGGCCATTGCTCGACCAGGCCGGCGTCGAGCACCGCGCAGTATTCCGCGTGGAAGGCCTCGATCTCCAGCCGCA
This sequence comes from Cupriavidus sp. FW305-46, assembly GCF_058787075.1. NCBI lineage: Bacteria > Pseudomonadati > Pseudomonadota > Betaproteobacteria > Burkholderiales > Burkholderiaceae > Cupriavidus > Cupriavidus sp. FW305-46. The sequence goes on along the minus strand of NZ_JBYSZI010000002.1, from coordinate 188,024 downwards.
GTTCAATGGCGCGCGCGGTGCCGAGGACGCTCTCGCGATAGAGGGAATAGTTCATCGGTTTCATGTTCTGGGGAATCCCGTTAGCCGCCGTTCAGAATCCCATCACGCCGCGGTAGTACTGGTACATCGCACGGATGGCGGATTCGGAGATCAGGGAGTTGGAGGTGCCGACCTGGTCCGGATCCAGCTTGAGCACATTGAGGTCGCTGCTGGAGCGGCGCACGCCTTCCTGCACGAACTTCATCGCCTCGTTGTCCTCCAGACCCAGGAAGCCTGCGGGGCCCATCAGGTTGCCCTGGCGCAGGCGGTGTTGCGTCATCTCCTCGGTATCGTCCTCGTAGCCGAACATGGTCCACAGCATCAGCATGCTGTCCGGCCCGTTGGGCACGATCTGGCGCACGCCGAGGGTGTTCATTTCGCGCTGCACGATCAGGTTCGGCCAGATCGTCTGCATCGTCACCGACCACGGCGAATCGAACTCTTTCACATACTCCAGGAAGCGTTCGTCCTCCAGGCGCATGCCTTCATGGTATGAGCGCATCTCCTTCTTGTTCTCGTCGCTGACCGCCGCGTACTTGTCCTCCTTTTTCGCCGACGCCATGGTGCCGTGCCGCCCGTGCACAGGATCGGCGATCATGGCGCTTTCATTGCCCGCCACCAGCAGTCCGAACACCACCAGGAAGGAGTGCAGCAACGTGGCGTGGTACGGGTCCTTGAGGTTCTCGTGGTACATCTTCCAGTTGCACGGGAGTTCGTTCTTGTAGTACCCGAGCACCTTGAGCGGCTTGCCGTTGAAGACGATGTCGAAGTCCTTGAGGATCTCCGGCGTCAGGTAGTCTTCCAGGCCTTCCATGTCCGCCGCGTACGAGGCGAAGACCACGCCGTTGCGCGTGGCCACGTTCAGCTTGACCAGGCCGTGGTCCTCGTTGCGGAAGTCCCTGGGCATGCCGCCCGCGCGATTGACGCCGCGCTTGAACGGAACGCCCTGCAGGTTGCCCTTGAGGTCGTAGGACCACTGGTGATAGGGGCAGACGAATTCCTTCGCATTGCCCTGGCTGTGGCGGCAGAATTCGGCGCCGCGGTGCGCGCAGCGATTTTCGAAGACGTTGACCGAGCCGTCTTCGGCGCGCGACACCACCACCGGCGTCGCGCCGACATAGGAGCGCTTGTAGTCGCCGGCGTTGGGGATTTCCGCTTCGAGCGCGACGTAGTTCCAGGAGCGTCCGCGAAAGATCTTCTGCAGCTCGAGGTCATGCACTTCCTTGCTGGTGTAGACCCAGTCCGGGATGTAGTGCAGGCTGTCTTCGGGCCAACGGCAGTCGGCCAGGCCGGCGTCTTTCTTGCCCAGCGTGTGCTGGATCACCGCTTGTGTCTGGTACATGTGGGAGTCCTTTCAGAGTGTAGTGGGGCTGGCCGCTGCCGTCGGGAGCTCGCGCACCAGCTGTCGCAGCGGCAAGGCGTCATCGCACAACCGTGGCAGCAGGTCTTCGACGGCATGGCCGAAGAGCGCGCGCAGCGGCCGCAGGTCGCCGCCGGCATTGATGGCGATGGCGTGGCTGAGCCGGCCGTGCCGGGTGCCGAGCAGCATGAACCTGGGGCAGGGCGCGTCGCTGGCGGCGATGCCGCGCCAGGCATAGCGGGTATCGGGAGTGGCCGCGCCGAGCATCTGCACGTTGCAGCCGAACTGGTCGGTCCAGAACCACGGCATCGCCGCGGGTTCGGCCTGCACGCCCAGCATGGCCGCGGCGGCGATGCGCGCCTGCTCGTTGGCGCTTTGCCAGGATTCCAGCCGCATGTGGGCGCCGAACCGAGGCTGGTACTGACTGCAGCAGTCGCCCGCGGCATAGATGCCGGCCGCGCTGGTGCGGCCCTGCTGGTCGACCTGGATGCCGCCGTTGGCTGGGTCCAGCGCCAGGCCGGCGGCGGCGCCGAGCGCAACCTCGGGCGTCAGCCCGATCGCGACCACCACCAGCGGCGCCTGCAACGCCGCGCCGTCCGCAAGCCTGACCAGCACGCCATCGGCCCGCGGCACCAGGGCCGCGATGCCGCAGCCGAGCCGCAGCTCGACGCCTTGCGCAAGCACGCGCTGCGCCAGCCAGCTGCCAAGCTCAGGCGGCAGCGCGCGGCCGAGCAGCCGGTCGGCGCTTTCGATCAGCGTGAGCCGGAGGCCGAGTCCGGCCGCGGTCGAGGCCGTCTCCAGGCCAAGGAAGCCGCCGCCGATCACGATCACCTCACGCGCGCGCTGCATGGCATCGCGCAGGCGGGCGGCGTCGTCGAGCGTGCGCAGGTAGTGCACGTGGGGCGTGCCCGGGGGAAGCGTAGGCAGGACGCGCGCATTGCCGCCTGTGGCGAGCAGGCAGGCGGCGTAGCGAATGGCCTCGCCGTCGGCGCAGTGCGCCACGCTGTGCGCGGGGTCCAGCGCGGTGACCGTGGTGCCAAGCCGCAGCTCGATCTCCTGCCCGGCATAGAAGCCGGCGGGGTGCACGCCGATCTTGCCGTCCTGCGCGGCATCGGCGAGCACGGACTTGGACAGCGGCGGGCGTTCGTACGGTGCATGGCGCTCGCCGCCGGCCATGACGATGCGGCCACGATGGCCGAGCCTGCGCAGTTCGGCAGCGGCCATCGCGCCTGCCTGGCCGGCGCCGACAATCAGGATGGGCGTGTCTTGTGGCATGCTCGGCTCCTTCAAAGCTCGACCCACACCCGGCTGTCTTCGAACTTGACCGGGTAGGTGCGGATGTCGCTGGTGGCAGGCGCGCACATCGCCTTGCCGGAGCGGATGTCGAAGCGGGCCTGGTGCAGCGGGCACTCGATGCAGCCGTCTTCCAGGTAGCCGTCGGACAGCAGCGCGTACTGGTGCGTGCAGACGTTGTCGGTGACGAAGTACTGGTCGTCGCTGCGATAGACGGCGAGCTGGCGGTCCCCCAGCGTGAGCGGCATTACCTCGTCGTTCTGCAGGCCGTGGGCGGCGTCGATTTCAATCCATGCCATGGCGATCTCCGTGAATTTAATTTGTCAGTATGCTGAATATATAAGATCAGTGTACTGATGTTTGTTGCTCGCAGTATTCTGGTTAACCCTGGACCGGGTTGGCCGCGCCGGATCGTGCTGACCCCACCGCGGGCGCGCCGGCCTGCAGCGACGGGCGGGCCTGCCAGCGCGCCAGGATCTCGCCCATGATGCCGCGGCGGAACGTCAGCACGCACACCACGAAGATCAGCCCCGTCACCATGCTGACCGATTCGCCCAGCGTTTCGAACCAGCTGATGCCGGTCATGGCCGCGAGCGCATTGCCGGCGTCGCCCAGCTTGTTTTCCAGCGCCACGATCACCAGGGCGCCGACCAGCGGGCCCGACAACGTGCCCATGCCGCCGACCAGGGTCATCAGGATGACCGTGCCCGACATCATCCAGTGCACGTCGGTGAGCGTGGCAAAGCCCAGCACCAGGGTCTTGAGCGCGCCCGCCAGCCCGGCCAGCGCCGACGACAGCACGAACGCCAGCAGCTTGAAGCGGTCCGCGTCATAGCCCAGCGAGATGGCACGCGGCTCGTTCTCCTTGATCGCGCGCAGGATCTGCCCGAACGGCGAGTTGACGATGCGCATGATGCCGAGAAAGGCCGCTGCGGTGATCAGCAGCACGACGTAGTACATGGTGTGGTCCGACGCCAGCGGCAGCACGCCGAACAGGTCGCCCCGCGGCACCGCCTGGAGGCCGTCTTCGCCACCGGTCGCGGGCGTCTGCAGGCAGAAGAAATAGAACATCTGCGCCAGCGCCAGCGTGATCATGGCGAAGTAGATGCCCTGCCTGCGTATTGCCAGTGCACCAAACACCAGGCCGAGCAGGGCACCGAAGGCGGTGCCTGCGAGCAGGCCCAGCTCCGGCGTCAGCTGCAGGAACTTCATCGCATAGCCGCAGGCATAGGCGGCGCCGCCGAAGAAGGCCGCGTGGCCGAACGACACCAGGCCGGTGTAGCCCAGCAGCAGGTTGAAGGCGCAGGCAAAGAGCGCGAAGCACAGCAGCTTCATCACCAGCACCGGGTAGGCGCCCAGCCAGGGCGCAAGCAGCAGGACCGCCAGCAGCAGTCCGTAGGCGAAGGTTGCACGCTTTCCGCTTGCCATCATTTTTCCTTTCCAAAGAGCCCGGCGGGGCGCACCAGCAGCACGCACACCATGGCGACGAAGACCACCGTCGCGGAGGCTTCGGGGTAGTAGACCTTGGTGATGCCCTCGAAGACACCCAGGCCAAGTCCGGTGAAGATCGAGCCAAGGATCGAACCCATGCCGCCGATCACCACCACGGCGAAGACCGTGATGATCAGGTTCTGGCCCATCAGCGGCGAGACCTGCATCACCGGCGCGGCCAGCACGCCCGCCAGCGCGGCCAGGCCCACGCCGAACGCGTAGGTCAGCGTCACCAGCAGCGGCACATTGACGCCGAAGGCCTCGACCATGCGCGGATTCTCGGTGCCGGCGCGCAGATAGGCGCCCAGCCGCGTCTTCTCGATCATGAACCAGGTGGCAAAGCACACCGCCAGCGACGCCAGCACCACCCATGCACGGTAGTTGGGCAGCACCATGAAGCCCAGCTGGCTCACGCCAGACAAGGCTTCCGGCGTGGGGTAGGGCAGGCCTGAGACGCCGTAGACCGAGCGCAGCGCGCCTTCGATCAGCAGGCAGATGCCCAGCGTCAGCAGCAGCCCGTACAGGTGGTCGAAGCGGTAGAGGTGGCGCAGCATGGTGCGCTCAAGCACCACGCCGAGGGTCCCGGCCAGCACCGGTGCCAGCACCAGCATCAGCCAGTAGTTGAGCCCGAGGTAGTTCAGGCCCATCCAGGCCAGCACCGCGCCAAGCATGAACAGCGCGCCGTGCGCAAAGTTGATCACGTTGAGCAGGCCGAAGATCACGGCCAGCCCCAGGCTCAGGATCGCGTAGAACGAGCCGTTGACCAGTCCCAGCAGCAACTGGCTCAGCAGCGCGGGCAGGGGCACTCCAAACAATTCCATGAAAAGTCTCCTTAAACGCCCAGCAAGGCGCTGAGCGTGGGCATCTTTCGTTCGAGCTCATCGGCGCCGAACGCCTCGACGATGCGGCCGTGCTCCATCACGAAGAAGCGGTCCGCCAGCGGCGCGGCAAAACGGAAGTTCTGCTCCACCATGACGATGGTGTAGCCGCGGCTGCGCAGCATGGCGATCATCTTCGCCAGCTTTTGCACGATCACGGGCGCCAGGCCTTCCGAGATCTCGTCGAGCAGCAGCACGCTGGCGCCAGTGCGCAGGATGCGGGCCACCGCCAGCATCTGCTGCTCGCCGCCCGACATGCGCGTGCCCTGGCTCTTGCGCCGCTCGTGCAGGTTGGGGAACATCTCGTAGATCTCGCCCAGCGTCATGGGCTCGCGCAGTCCGACCGCGCCCGGGGTGCAGGCGAATTGCGGCGGCAGCAGCAGGTTCTCCTCGCAGGACAGGCTGGCGAAGATGGCGCGCTCTTCCGGGCAGTAGCCCAGGCCCAGCGGCGCGATGCGGTGCGTCTTCATGTCGATGGTTTCCTGGCCGTGCACGCGCACCGAACCCTTGCGCATGCCGACCAGGCCCATGATGGCCCGCAGCGTGGTGGTGCGTCCGGCGCCGTTGCGGCCGAGCAGCGTCACCACCTCGCCCGGGTTGACGGTCAGGTCCACGCCGTGAAGGATGTGCGACTCGCCGTACCAGGCGTGCAGGCCGCGGAGTTCGAGGGCAGGGGAGGCCGTCCTGGTCATGATGCCTCCGCGTTCAGCGCCGCCGCGGCTGCGGGGCGGTCTTCGGGTTCGTCGGTGGTTCCCATATAGGCTTCCCTTACCTGCGGATTGCGTGAGATCTCGTCATAGGTCCCTTCTGCCAGCACCGCGCCGCGCTGCAGCACCGTGATGCGGTCCACGATGGACGACACCACGCTCATGTTGTGCTCCACCATCAGCACTGTCCGCCCCGCCGAAACGCGCTTGATCAGGGCGGTGACGGTCTCCACGTCTTCATGCCCCATGCCTTGCGTCGGTTCGTCCAGCAGCATCAGCTCCGGGTCGGTCGCGAGCGTGGTGGCGAGTTCCAGCGCGCGCTTGCGCCCGTAGGCCAGCTCCGCCGTGCCCAGGTGCGCGAAGCCGGCCAGGCCGACCGCATCCAGCAGTTCCATGGCGCGGCCGTCCAGCCGCGACAGGGAGCGCCTGCCGCGCCAGAAATGCCAGGAGGTCCCGAGCCGGCGCTGCAGCGCGATGCGCACGTTCTCCAGCACCGTCAGTTGCGGAAACACCGCCGAGATCTGGAACGAGCGGATCACCCCCATGCGGGCGATCTGGGCCGGCCGCAGCGCGGTGATGTCGGTGCCGTTGAAGTGGATCGAGCCGGACGAGGGCGCATGGAACTTCGTCAGCAGATTGAAGCAGGTGGTCTTGCCGGCGCCGTTGGGGCCGATCAGCGCATGGATCGAGCCCCGCCGCACGGACAGGCTGACATCGCTGACTGCGGTAAAGCCCTTGAAGGCCTTGGTCAGTCTCTGCGTCTGCAGGATTACATCAGTGTCAGGCATGGCGCGCTCACTTCTTCACCAGGGGGCATTCGCTGGCGGACAGCGGCCGGAAGGCTTCGTCGCCGGGGATCGTGCCGATGTACCTGACCAGGTCCCACGGGCCCTTGGACTCGGCCGGGGTCTTGGCCTGGGCCAGGTACATGTCATGCACCATGCGGCCGTCGACACGCACCTTGCCGTTGCGCACGAAGGCATCGTTGACGGGCAGCGCGCGCATCTTCTCCGCCACGGCCGGGCCTTCCACGGTCTTGGCGGCTTCCACCCCCTTCAGGTAATGCAACACGCCTGAATAGACGCCGATCTGGCCATGCGTGGGATAGGCCTTGTGGCGCTTGTAGTAGCGCTCGACGAAGTCCTTCGACTTGCCATCCAGGTCGAGCTTGAACGGGTCGACATAGGTCAGCCCCTGCGCGGCGTTCAGGCCCAGGCTCTTGATATCGGTGATGAAGGTGGAGGGCGTGATCACCGTCTGGCCTGCCTTGATCAGGCCGAACTCGCCGGCTGCCTTGACCCCGTTGATCATGTCGTTGCCGGCATTGGCCAGCACCACCACCTTCGCCTTGGAAGCCGAGGCGGCCACCACCGGGCTGCTGAAATCGCTGGCGTTGAGCGGATGCCGGGTGGCACCCACGTTCTTGCCGCCGCCGGCGTCCACGGCCTTGCGGAAATCCGCCTCCAGCGACTGGCCGAAGGCGTAGTCCACGGTGATGTAGTACCAGCTGTTGCGGCCCTGTTCGATCATGCGCCGCACCAGCGGGTAAGACACCGAATACGTGTCCCAGGCCCAGTGGAAGCCGGTGGGCGAGCAGTTCTGGTTGGTCAGTGCCATGGCGCCGCCGGTCGAGACGATGTCGATCTTCTGCTTCTGCCGCGCCACCTCCTGCACCGCCAGCGCGGTCGACGAGTTGGGGAAGTCGATCACCATGTCGACGCCATCGGTATCGAACCAGCGGCGCGCCAGCGACGAGGCGATATCGGCCTTGTTCTGGTGATCGGCGGAAAGCACCGTCACGGGTTTGCCGAGGGCCTTGCCGCCGAACTCTTCCACCGCCATCTGCGCGGCAAGCACGGAGCCCTTGCCGGAGAGGTCGGCGTAGGAGCCGGACATGTCGGTGATGACGCCGATCTTCACGCCATTGGCGTCGGCCAGTGCGGGCGTGGCGGCGGCCAGGCCCAGCAGGGCGGAGGACGCAGCGAGGGTGCGGAGGATGCGAGAGGTGGACATCAGGGGCTCCAGGTTGTCTACGCGAAAGATTGGAATGGTTGCGATGGCTGCGTCGGCAGACCGCGGCGCCATCGCTGCGCCGCGGGTAGCGCGGATAAACTCAGTATGCTGAATAGTTGACCGGAAGAAAGGGCGGAGAGATCCGCCCTTCAGCTTCACCCGTAGTGCCGCTCAGGTAGCCAGGTCGCGGCCGCGCGTCTCCGGCACGAACAGCATGCCAATGACGAAGGCCAGGCCGGCGATGATCACCGGGTACCACAGGCCGAAGTAGACGTCGCCGCTGGCCACGTTCATGGCCGTGACCACGAAGGACAGCATGCCGCCGACCCAGCCCGCGCCGAGGTGGAAGGGCAGCGACAGCGAGGTGTAGCGCACCCGGGCCGGGAACAGTTCCACCATGAAGGCCGCCATCGGCCCGTACACCATCGCCAGGAACAGGATCGGGACCAGCAGCAGCACGAATACCATCGGCGTGTTGATCTTCGCGGGGTCCGCGCGCTCGGGCCAGCCGGCCGCCACCAGCGCGCTCTTGATGGCGTCGCGGTCAAAGCCCTGCAGCGTGCGATCCGCGATGCGTACTTCCGCCTGCGCCGGATTGCTGGCCGGCACGAAGGTGTAGCCCACGCCCAGGTCGGTCAGGTAGCCGCGGATCTTGTCGCAGGCGGACACCGGCTCGCCGAACAGGCGCGCCTTGCAGTCGCCGGCCGTCACCCGCACGGCGCCTTGCTGCTGGAACTGTTCGAGCGCCGGATTGGCATAGTGGGTCAGGCCCTTGAACACCGGCTGGATGCACACCGCCGCCAGCAGGCAGGCGGCCATCATGATGTACTTGCGGCCGATGCGGTCGGACAGCCAGCCGAACAGCAGGTAGCAGGGCGTGGCCACCACCAGCGCGATCCCGATCAGCATGTGGACCGTTTCGAGCGGCACATGCAGCGTCTTGTTGAGGAAGAACATCGAGTAGAAGTGGCCGGTGCCGAAGATGGCGCCCAGGCCCGCCGCCACCACGAACAGCAGCAGCACCGACCTGAGGTTCTTCCAGTTGGTGAAGCTTTCGCGGATCGGCGCCCTGGAGGTGGTGTTGGCAGCCTTCATCCGGGCAAAGACCGGCGATTCATGCAGCTTGCCGCGGATGTAGACCGAGATCACCAGCATCACCAGCGACACGATGAAGGGAATGCGCCAGCCCCAGTCACGGAACTCGGCCTCGGTCAGGAAGGTCTTGAGCAGGTAGACGACCAGCAACGAGGACAGCAGGCCCAGCGTTGCCGTGGTCTGCAGCGAACTGGTGTACAGCCCGCGCTTGTGCACGGGGGAGTGCTCGGCCACGTAGGTGACCGCGCCGCCGACCTCGCCGCCCAGCGCCAGGCCTTGCAGCAGCCGCAGCAACACCAGCAGCACCGTGGCGGTGATGCCGATCTGCTCATACGTGGGCAGCACGCCGACGCCGACGGTGGCAACACCCATCAGCAGGATGGTGACCAGGAAGGTGTACTTGCGCCCGATCAGGTCGCCCAGGCGGCCGAACAGCAGCGCGCCCACCGGCCGTATCAGGAAGCCTGCGCCGAAGGTGGCCAGGCTGGCCAGGAAGGCGGCAGTCTCATTGCCCTTGGGGAAGAACAGTGCGCCGAAGTACACCGCCAGTGCGGCGTAGATGTAGAAGTCGTACCACTCCATCAGGGCGCCGAAGGAAGAGGCAAGGATGACCTTGCGCTCCTCGGCTGTCATGCCGGAGGCGGGGGCGCGTGTCTCGCTGCGAGTCAGGCTGATCGTCATGGCGGGGGTCCTTTGGTCTAGCTGTTGTCTCTATATGTCTGCTCGTCCCGGCGGTGCCGGCGCCGCTGGCCAGGGCCTGTCGGCCCCTCGCGCAGTGCAGCGCCGCATCCTTCCGGTGCATCAGTCAGTATGCTGATGAGAAACGCAGTATGCTGAGCAAAATGTGGGCCAGTCCACAATGTGCCGGAATGCCCGAAATCGCCTGCTTAAATGGTCTTTTAATATCATCAGCATACTGAGCATCTGGGCTCAGTGTACTGAGGGCCTATGGCCATCGTTATAGGTGTTAACCCTCCGCGCCGCTTCTAGACTTTTGGAAATTCGCTGACTAGAATCCGAAACTAATCAGTGTACTGAGCAATTGCATCGGCGCACGCCGCATGCCATGCAGGACGCGCCCGCAGCGAAGCGATTTCACCAATCAGGAGCCCCCACCAGCATGACCAAAGTGAAGAAGATCGCCCTCGAAGAGCATTTCATGACGCCGGGATTCCAGGCCTATTCCAAGGCGTTCACGCAGCATATCGATCCGGCGGTGTTTGCCGAGCTGGACCGCCGCCTCGCCGATTTCGACGAGGACCGCCTCGCCGAGATGGACCGTGCCGGCATCGACATCACGGTGCTGTCGCAGACTGGCCCGGGCGTGCAGGGCGAGTCCGACACCGGCCTTGCCCTGGCGCGGGCGCGCGAGAGCAATGACTTCCTGGCCGCGCAGATCGCACGCCACCCGACGCGCTTTGCCGGCTTTGCCGCGCTGCCCATGCACGACCCGGAACAGGCCGCGCGCGAGCTGGAACGCGCCGTGCGCGAGCTTGGCTTCAAGGGCTCGCTGGTGAACGGCCATACCCACGGGCGCTACTACGACGACCCGGCATACGATGCTTTCTGGGAACGCATGCAGGCGCTGGACGTGCCCATGTACCTGCACCCGACCGATGCGCTGGTTCAGCCGCAGGTCCTGGCGGGCCACCCCGAACTGACCGGCGCGGCGTGGGGCTGGGGCGTAGAGACCGCATCGCATGCGCTGCGGCTGCTGTTCGGCGGCGTGTTCGACCGCTTCCCGCGCCTGAAGCTCATCCTCGGCCATATGGGCGAGGGCCTGCCGTACCAGCGCTGGCGCTTCGACAGCCGCTTTGCGGTCTATTCGCACGGCGTCCGGCTGGCGCGCGCGCCTTCGGAATACATCGGCACCAATATCGTCATCACCACTTCGGGGGTGTGCTCGCACGGTGCGCTGGCCGGTGCCATTGCCGAGCTCGGCGCGGAGGCCGTGATGTTCTCGGTCGACTACCCCTACGAATCGACCGAAGTCGCGGCGAAGTTCATCGAGGACGCGCCGCTCGACGACACCACGCGCGCGCTGGTCTGCCACGGCAACGCGCAACGCCTGCTCAAGCTGTAACCGTACAACCCGAGGACCCTCATGCAAAAAGTCTTTCGCATCGGCCAGATCGTTCCCAGCTCGAACACGACCATGGAAACCGAGATTCCCGCGATGCTGCTGGCGCGCCAGCAGATCCGCCCGGAGCGCTTTACCTTCCACTCCAGCCGCATGCGCATGAAGAAGGTGGTCAAGGAAGAGCTGGCCGCCATGGATGCCGAATCCGACCGCTGCGCGGTGGAGCTCAGCGACGCCCGCGTCGACGTGCTCGGCTACGCCTGCCTGGTCGCCATCATGGCCATGGGCCACGGCTATCACCGCAAGTCGGAGCAGCGCCTGAAGGCCCACACCATCGAGAATGGCGGCGACGCGCCGGTGATCACCAGCGCCGGTGCGCTGGTGGATGCGCTGCGCGTGATCGGCGCGCGCCGCATCGCCGTGGTGGCGCCGTACATGAAGCCGCTGACCGAGCTGGTGGTGGACTACATCCGCAACGAAGGCTATGAGGTGGTGGACTACCGCGCGCTGGAGATTCCGGACAACCTTGAGGTCGGCCGCCACGATCCGTCGCGGCTGCCGGGCATCGTGTCGCAGATGAAGCTGGCGGATGTCGATGCCATCGTGCTGTCGGCCTGCGTGCAGATGCCGTCGCTGCCGGCAGTGGCAAAAGTGGAGGCGATGACGGGCAAGCCGGTCATCACCGCGGCCATCGCCACCACCTACGCTATGCTCAAGGCGCTGGACCTGGAGCCGGTCGTGCCGGGCGCCGGCGCGCTGCTGTCGGGCGCCTACTGAGGGCATGCCATGACCACTTTCCTTTATGGCGGGCATGTCCATGCCAACGGCATTCGCCAGCACTACCTGCGCTATGGCGGAAGTGACGGTGCACGCGCCGCGCGCGATCCCGTGATCATCGTGCCGGGCATCACCAGCCCGGCAATCACCTGGGGCTTCGTCGGCGAGCGCTTTGGCGCCAGCTTCGATACCTATGTGCTGGACGTGCGCGGGCGTGGCCTGTCGTCGGCCGAGGCCGGGCTGGACTACAGCCTCGACGCCCAGGCCCGCGACGTAGTGGCCTTTGCCGAGGCGCTTGGCCTGCGCCGCTACAGCGTGGTTGGCCATTCGATGGGCGCACGCATCGGCGTGCGCGCCGCGGCGGGCCGGCCTGGCGGCCTGGCCAGGCTGGTGCTGGTGGATCCGCCGGTGTCGGGGCCCGGGCGCCGCGCATATCCCGCGCACCTGCCGTGGTATGTGGACTCCATCCGCCTGTCGCGCCAGGGCACCGACGTGGAGGGCATGCGCCGTTTCTGCCCGACCTGGACCGACGAGCAGCTGCGCCTGCGCGCCGAATGGCTGCATACCTGCAACGAAGACGCCGTGGTGCGCAGCTTCGAGGATTTCCATCGCGACGACATCCATGCGGACCTGCCCCGGGTCAAGGTGCCGACGCTGCTGATGACCGCCGGGCGTGGCGACGTGGTGCGCGCTGAAGACGTGGCGCAGATCCGCACGCTGCTGCCGGGGGTGCTGGTCAGCCACGTTGCCAGTGCCGGCCACATGATCCCGTGGGATGACGAAGCGGGCTTTTACGCGGCGCTGGGGGATTTCCTCGGCGCGCCGCTGACGCAATGACAAGCAAGGAGGCGACATGCCGGTAAGTGACCACCAGATGATCGAGGCCTGGCGCAAGGTGCTGAAGCTGTCGCGGCTGGAGCCGGGCCAGACCGTCACCATCCTGACCAGCGCTGCGACCCACCCGCAGACGCTGTCCACCGCGCTGATCGCCACGCAGGCGATGGGTGCCATCGTCAACCGGCTCGACCTGCCGCCGGTCAACGGTGAAAAGGCGCTGAGCCGCGACGCGCTGGCCTACCTGGGCACGACTCCGCTCACGGGCAACCGTGCCGCGATTGCCGCGCTCAGGGAAAGCGACCTGGTGCTGGACCTGATGACGCTGCTGTTCTCCCCCGAGCAGCACGACATCCTGAAGGGCGGCACCAAAATCCTGCTGGCCGTCGAGCCGCCCGAGGTGCTGGCGCGCCTGGTGCCTTGCGAGGCCGACCGCGAGCGCGTCAAGGCCGCCTCCGAGCGGCTGGCCCGCGCCAAGGAAATGCATGTGGTGTCGCCGGCCGGCACCGACCTGCGCTGCCCGCTGGGCGAGTTCCCGGCCATCAGCGAGTATGGCTTTGTCGACGAGCCCGGGCGCTGGGACCACTGGCCCAGCGGCTTCGCGCTGACCTGGCCCAACGAGGGCGCTGCCAACGGCACCATCGTGCTGGAGCGCGGCGACATCCTGCTGCCGCAGAAGACCTACGTCACCGAGCCGGTCATGCTGACGGTCGAGGGCGGCTTTGCCACGCGCATCGAAGGCGGCCTGCACGCCGAACTGCTGAGCGAGTACATGGCCTCCTTCAACGACCCGCAGGCCTATGCCATCTCGCATATCGGCTGGGGGCTGCAGCCGCGCGCGCACTGGTCCACGCTGGGGCTGTACGATCGCGAGGCCACCATCGGTATGGACGCGCGCGCGTTCGAGGGCAACTTCCTGTTCTCGCTCGGCCCCAATAACGAAGCCGGCGGCAGCCGCACCACAGCCTGCCATATCGATATTCCCGTGCGTAACTGTACCGTCCGCCTGGACGGCGTGGATGTGGTGAGCCGCGGCAAGGTCACGGACGGATTCCGCTATCCGGAGGAGAAGTAGCCATGCACAAGGAGATCGGCGCGTACCAGCGCCAGGGCTTCGGCAACGACCTGGAACTGGCGGGCCCGATCGGGCTGCTGGTGGTCGATTTCGTCAACGGCTTTGCCGATCCGGAGGTGTTCGGCGGCGGCAATATCCGCGAGGCCATCGCCAACACCGTGCCGCTGCTGGCCGTGGCACGGCGCGAGGGCTGGGCGATTGCACACAGCCGCATCGTTTTTGCAGACGATGGTTCGGACCACAACATCTTCTCCATGAAGGTGCCGAACATGCTGTCGCTGAAGGAGCGCGAGCGCAACAGCGCCATCGTCGAAGAACTGGCGCCGCGGGCCGGCGAGCTGGTGGTGCGCAAGACCGTGCCGTCGGCGTTCTTCGGTACGTCGCTGGCCGCCTGGCTGACGCAGCGCGGCGTGCGCACGCTGGTGGTGGCCGGCGCGGTGACCAGCGGCTGCGTGCGCGCCAGCGTGGTGGACGCCATGCAATACGGCTTCCGGCCGCTGGTGCTGTCGGATTGCGTCGGCGACCGCGCGCTTGGACCGCACCAGGCCAACCTGTTCGACATGGAACAGAAATATGCCAAGGTCACCACCCGCGCGGAAGGGCTGGCGGCCATCGGGGTGCGCGAATGAGCGCTTGCATGAATCATCGGGACGGATAAGACAATGACATCGTCGATGGAACCGGATCATTCGGAAGGAGGGCGCGGCCAGGGCGTGGGGGCCCGGGTGGCGCGCAAGGAAGACGCCAGGCACCTGCACGGCAAGGGCCGCTTTGTCGCGGACATCGCCATGCCGGACCTGCAGGAGGTGGCCTTCCTGCGCAGCCCCGTGGCGCATGCCAGGCTGTTGTCCGTGACCAAGCCCGCGCGCCACGCGCAAGCGGTGATCGTGCGCGAGGACATGGCGGCGGCGCGGGACATCGTCGCGGATTCGGCGTTCCCGTCCTACCAGCCGTCGGCTCAGGCGCCGCTGGCCAGCGGCAAGGTGCGCTTTGTCGGCGAGCCCGTTGCCATGGCCTTTGCCCCCACGCGCGCCGAAGCCGAGGACATCGCCGAGCAGGTGGTGGCCGAGTTCGACGAGCTGCCCGCGCTGACCGACGTGGCACAGGCCCGCCAGCTCGCAGGCGAGGTGCGCGTGCACGAACACTGGCGCGACAACACCTTCCTGACGCTGAATATCGACAAGAACTTCGAGGCGCGCCAGCGCGAGGCCTCCGTCGTCGTCCACCGCAAGGTCAACCTGGCGCGCCAGTGCATGGTGCCGATGGAGGGCAAGGCGGTGCTGGCCTACTGGGACCACCAGTTCGACCAGCTGGTGGTGTACAGCGCCACCCAGGTGCCGCATATGATCCGGACCATCCTGAGCCATTGCCTGGGCCTGGACCAGGCGCGCGTTCGCGTGATCTCGCCGGACGTTGGCGGCGCCTTTGGCTACAAATGCGTGCTGCAGCAGGAAGAGCTCTGTATCGCCTGGCTGGCGCTGACCTACAAGCGGCCGTTCCGCTTTATCGAGGACCGGCGCGAGCACCTGACCGCCGGCGCCAACTCGCGTGAGCATCACTACGCGCTTACCGCCTATGCCGACAAGCGCGGCCGCCTGCTGGCGCTGGACGCGAACATCGCCATCGACGGCGGTGCCTATTCGGTCTGGCCCTTCACCATCGGGCTGGAGCCGGGGCAGGCGATCGGCAACCTGCCCGGTCCCTATGCCTTCGACGGATACCGCTGCGAGACTACCTGCGTGGCCACCAACAAGCCGGGTTTCGTGCCGTATCGCGGCGTGGCCCGGACCGGCGTCTGCTTCGCCATGGAACTGATGATGGATGCGATCGCGCGCGAGGTGGGGCGCGAGCCGTGGGAAGTGCGCTGCGAAAACCTGGTGCCGCCGCAGGCCATGCCTTACGTCAACGTGACCAACAAGCACTTCGACGGCGGCGACTACCCGGCCAGCGTGCGCCAGGCGATGGAGATGATCGACCTGCCCGCGATCCGCGCGCGGCAGCAGGCGGGTCCGCAGGGCAGCCGCTATGTCGGCGTGGGCTTCGGCACCTACACCGAGCAGTCGGCGCATGGCACTTCCGTGTTCGCGGCCTGGGGCACGCCGGTGATCCCGGGCTTCGACTCGGCCACGGTGCGCATCACGCCGGACGGCGGCCTCGAAGTGCGCGTCGGCGTGCATTCGCACGGGCAGGGGATGGAGACCACCTTCGCGCAGATTGCCCACGAGATCCTGGGCATTGACATCGGACGGATCAAGCTGGTGCATGGCGATACCGGTCTGACGCCGTTCTCCACCGGCACCTATGCCTCGCGCTCGCTGGTGATGTCGGGCGGCGCGGTGTCGCGGGCGTGCAAGGCGCTGCTGCCGCGGCTGCGGAAGATTGGCGCGCATATGCTGGGGCAGCCGGTGGAGGCGGTGACGTTCGCAGCCGGCGCAGTGCGTGCAGGCGATGCCAACGTCATCCATATCGGCCGCATTGCCGACGCCTGGTACATCAATCCCCACCTGCTGCCGCCCGATGTGGATGCGCAAGGGCTAGAGGTCACCATGGGCTTCAAGCCCGCGGTCGATACCGGCAGCTTCACCTATGCAACCCACGCGGTCGCGGTGGAAGTCGATATCGATTCCGGCCATGTCGAGATCCTGGACTACGTGGTGGTGGAAGACTGCGGCACCATGATCAATCCGATGGTGGTCGAGGGCCAGACCTATGGCGGCGTGGCGCAGGGCATCGGCACCGCGATGTTCGAGGAGATGCGCTATGACGGCAACGGCCAGCCGCTGGCCTCCACGCTGGCGGACTACATGCTGCCCGGGCCGACCGAGATTCCGTCGATCCGCATCCATCATTTCGAGACGCCGTCGCTGCATACGGAATTCGGCGCCAAGGGGATGGGCGAGGGCGGTGCCATCGCACCGCCGGCGGCGATCTTCAATGCGGTGAACGACGCCTTGCGCGACTTCGGCGTCGAACTTCAGGAAACGCCGCTGACCCCGAGAAAGATCCTTGAAGCGCTGGATGCGGCAGTGGCCGGCGCACAAAGCAAGAAGGCAGCCTGACCGATGAAAGCCGTCGCTTTTTCCTATCATGCGCCCGGCTCGCTGCCGGACGCGCTGGCCCGCCTTGGCGCGGGCACCGACGTGGCCAAGACCATGGGCGGAGGCCAGTCGCTCGGCCCGATGCTGAACCTGCGGCTGACCCGTCCCGACACGGTGGTCGATGTGTCGGGGCTGGCCGAACTGCGGCAAGTCGCATCCACCCCCGATGGCATCCGCATCGGCGCCTGCGTGACCCATGCGCAGATCGAGGACGGCGTGTTCGCGCCGCTGCGCGGCACCATGCTGCAGGCCGTGGCGGGCGGCATTGCCTATCGTGCGATCCGCAACCGCGGCACCGTGGGCGGCAGCCTGGCCCATGCGGACCCGGCCGCGGACTGGGTAGTGGCGATGACCGCGCTGGGTGCGCGCATCGAGATCGCGTCCGGCACCGGCACGCGCGAGGTGCCCATGGAAGCCTTCATGATCGGCGCCTACACCACGGTGCTGGCCGATGGCGAGCTGATCGCCGCCGTGCGCGTGCCGCATGCCACGGCGCACAGCCGCTGGGGCTACCAGAAGCTGTGCCGCAAGACCGGCGAGTTTGCCGAAGCCAGCTGCGCCGCGTACTTCGATGCCAGCCGCCGCTTCGCACGCATTGTGCTCGGCGCGCTGGACGGGCCGCCGGTGGTGCTGCGCGGCCTCACGCGCGCGGTCGCCGCGCAAGGCGCCGCGGCGCTCACCGCAGGTGCCGTGGACGAAGCGGTGGCGCAGGCCGCGCCCGGCAAGGACGCCATCGACCGCAAGCTTTACCGTACCGTCGTGATGCGCTGCGTCACGCAAATGCTGAACTGAGGAGCGCCCGTGCAGACCATCGAATTCAATGTCAACGGCCGCCGGGTTTCCGGCGCGTGCGCGGACCGGACGCACCTGGGCGACTTCCTGCGCGACACGCACCGGCTGACCGGCACCCACCTCGGCTGCGAGCACGGCGTGTGCGGCGCCTGCACCGTGCTGCTCGACGATAAGCCGGTGCGCTCGTGCATCACCTTCGCGGCTGCCTGCCAGGGCGCCGACATCGTCACCGTCGAAGGCTACCAGGACGATGCCGTGATGGCCGACCTGCGCGCGGCCTTCAACCAGCACCACGCGCTGCAGTGCGGCTTCTGCACGCCGGGCATGCTGGCGACCGCGCGCGACATCGTGCTGCGCGTGCCCGACGCCGACGACGCCACCATCCGTCACGAGCTGTCGGGCAACCTGTGCCGCTGCACTGGCTATATGGGGATCGTCGCCGCCATTCGCTCGGTACTGGACGCACGCCGCGCCGCAGCCGGCGTGATTGCGCGGCACGCCGCGGGCGCGGCACCGGCCGAAGCGCCGTTCACCGGTTTTGCGGTTGCCGACGAAGCGCTCGGCACGCTGCCGCACCTGGCCGCCGGCACCGGCGCCGAGGCGGAACGGTCAGCCGACCGCAAGGGCTGGTCGCGCATCGAAGGCGGCTTCACCGTTCCCTACGCGCTCGACGCGGTATGGGCCTTCATGGCCGACCTGCCGGCCGTGGCGGGCTGCCTGCCGGGCGCCGTGCTGACTGAAATGGAGGGGGAGAAGGTCAAGGGCCATATCGCCATCAAGTTCGGCCCGATGTCCGCCAGGTTCGAAGGCGCCGCGCGCCTGCAGCGCGACGACGCGAACAAGCGCGGCGTGCTGAAGGGGGCGGGGCAGGACTCGCTCAGCAATTCCAAAGCCGCGGGCGACATCGCCTACCAGCTGAAGGCGCTTGCCGGGCACGAGACCGAAGTCGCGGTCGACCTGCAGTATTCGCTGCAGGGGCCGCTGGCGCAGTTCTCGCGGTCGGGGCTGGTGCGCGATTTCGTGCGGCGCATGATTGCGGATTTCGGCAAGTCGGTGGCGCGCCGGATGGACCCGACGCTGAGCGATGCCGAACGCAACCAGGCGGTACGCCTCAATCCCGTGGCGATGTTCTTCGGCGTGCTGTGGGAGCGGGTCAAACGGTGGTTCGGCGCCCGCTGAACCCGCCCGCCGGGCTGCTGCGCCCCTTGCCCGCGTCAGCCCGGATGCACTACAACCAGTAGTGCGGTGGCAGTGGTCTTGCCGCCATTGGAGATCGCATGTGCGACATCGGCCGCATAGCGCGCGGTCTCGCCGTGCCTCAGCTTCTTCTCATCGGCGCCCGCGCGCACCGTCATCGATCCGCTCAGCACCGACAGGTGTTCCTGGGTGCCGGCCTCGTGCGGCTCGGAGGCCAGCACGCCGCCGGCCTGGATGGTCAGCTCATACCACTCGAAGCGCCCGGCCAGGTCGATCGGGCCCAGGATGCGCAGGTCGCAGCGGGTATCGGGGCTTTTCAGCGACGGGATCGCGTGCGGCTGGACCACGGTGATGCCGCCGGCGGGGCGCTCAGCGGCGCCTCCGGCGAGGAAGTCCGTCAGGTTCACGCCGAGCGCATTGGCCAGGCGCCACAGCACCGCCACGGTGGGGTTGGCCAGGTTGCGTTCGATCTGCGACAGCATCGACTTGGAAACCCCGGCACGGCGCGACAGTTCATCGAGCGACAGCCGTTGCTGCTGGCGCAGCGCCTGCAGCGCCATGCCGACGGCGGGCGGGCCATCGGCCTGCGGGGTCTGGGCGAGGGCTTGCGTCATGGATTAATGTTCGCTATATTGCGCAAAATGTTCGATATACAGAACGTGTTCGATTTATCGATCGAATCCTAGCACATCCCTCGCACACCAACGGGAGCCAAGCCATGTCGAATGCCGAGGCATTCTATGCATCCATCCGTACCGAACTCGAAAGCATCCGCGCGGCGGGGCTGTTCAAGAACGAGCGCGTGATCGCCACGCCGCAGGGTGCGCGGGTGCGCACCACCGACGGCCGCGAGGTCATCAACCTGTGCGCCAACAACTACCTTGGCTTGTCATCGCACCCGCAGGTGATCGAGGCCGCGCATGAAGCGCTGCGCACGCATGGCTTCGGGCTGAGCTCGGTGCGCTTTATCTGCGGCACGCAAGACCTGCACAAGACGCTGGAGACGCGGCTGTCGGCCTTCCTCGGCACCGAGGACACCATCCTCTATGGCTCGGCCTTCGATGCCAATGGCGGTTTGTTCGAAACGCTGCTGGGCGCGGAAGACGCGGTCATCAGCGATGCGCTCAACCATGCCTCGATCATCGACGGCATCCGCCTGTCCAAGGCGCGCCGCTACCGCTACCAGCACAACGACATGGACGACCTGCGCGTGCAGCTGGAGCAGGCGCGGGCCGACGGCGCGCGCTACATGCTGGTGTTTTCCGACGGCGTGTTCTCGATGGACGGCACCGTGGCGCGGCTCGATGAGATGCGCGCGATCTGCGACGAGTACGGCGCGCTGCTGGGCATCGACGAATGCCATGCCACCGGTTTCATGGGCCAGCGCGGGCGCGGCACGCACGAGGCGCGCGGCGTGTTCGGCAAGATCGACATCATCACCGGCACGCTGGGCAAGGCGCTGGGCGGCGCCTCCGGCGGCTTCACCAGCGCGCGCAAGGAAGTCGTGGCGCTGCTGCGCCAGCGCTCGCGGCCCTACCTGTTCTCCAATACGGTGGCGCCGGCCATCGTGGGAGCGTCGATCGCGGTGCTCGACATCCTGGAAGCCAGCACCGAGCTGCGCGACCGGCTGGAGGGCAATACCAGGTTCTTCCGCGCGGGACTGGACCAGCTGGGCTTCGACGTCAAGGCGGGCGACCACCCCATCATCCCGATCATGGTCTACGACGCCGACAAGGCGCAGCAACTGGCGCAGCGCCTGCTGGAGCTGGGCGTGTACGTGGTCGGCTTCTTCTACCCGGTGGTGCCCAAGGGCCAGGCGCGCATCCGCGTGCAGATGAGCGCGCTGCATGACGAGGCCGCGCTGCAGGCGGCGCTGGATGCCTTCGGCCAGGCTGGCCGTGAACTGGGGCTGATCTGATGGAAGACGGCAAACCGAAGATCCTGATCGTCGGCGCCAACGGCCAGATCGGGTCTGAACTGGCATTGGCGCTGGCCGAGCGCTACGGGCGCACCAACGTGATCACCTCCGACGTGGTGCCCACCGGCCGCCATGTGCACCTGACGCACGAGATGCTCAACGCCACCGACCGCGGCGAGCTCGCCACCGTGGTCGAGCGCCACGGCATCACCCAGGTCTACCTGCTGGCGGCCGCGCTGTCCGCCACCGGCGAAAAGGCGCCGCAGTGGGCCTGGAACCTCAATATGACCAGCCTGCTCAATGTGCTGGAGCTGGCGCGGCAGACCGGGCTGGAGCGGGTGTTCTGGCCAAGCTCGATTGCGGCCTTCGGCCCGACCACGCCTGCCGGACAGACACCGCAGAAGACCGTGATGGAGCCCACCACGGTCTACGGCATCTCCAAGCAGGCGGGCGAGGGCTGGTGCCGCTGGTATCACGCCAACCATGGCGTGGATGTGCGCAGCGTGCGCTATCCCGGTCTGATCTCGCACAAGACCCCGCCCGGCGGCGGCACCACCGACTATGCGGTCGACATCTTCCATGCGGCGGTGAAGGGCGAGCCCTACACCTGCTTCCTGAAGGAAGACGAGGCCCTGCCAATGATGTACATGCCCGATGCGATCCGCGCCACCGTCGAACTGATGGAAGTCCCGGCCGGCAAGCTGAGCGAGCGCGGCAGCTACAACATCGCCGGCATGAGCTTCACGCCCGCGCAGATCGCCGCGGCCATCCGCGAGCAGGTGCCGGGCTTCCAGATCCGCTATGAACCCGACTATCGCCAGGCGATTGCGCAAGGCTGGCCGGATTCGATCGACGATTCGGTCGCGCGCGCGGACTGGGGCTGGCAGGCGGAGTACGGCCTGAAGGAGATGGTGGCGGACATGCTGGCCAACCTGAAGGCGACGCTGCCCGCCTGAGACGCTATGGCGCGATCGTGCCGTCGATGGCGATGCGGGTGCCCTCGGTGCCGACTGCCACCGGTCCGGTGCGTCCCACCAGGTCCCCGGCTTTCGGCAAGGCGCTGCCGCTGGCGGAGATGCGCGCTTCCAGCATGACCTGTTGCTGCCCTGACAGCCGGTGGTCGGGCCGCATCGCCATCACATCGTCCAGGGTGAACGACAGCGGCAGATCGCGCGCCTGCCGGCGCAGCACCGCCAGCGGCATGCGTGAGCCGTCGGCGGGCAGCGCATAGACAAAGAGCGTGTCGCCCGGTTGCGGCGTGCGCCCGGCCTTTTCGCTGAGCGTGACCATGCCGGTGATCTTCGGGGTTTGCGCCGCGGCATCCGTGCCGCGCGCGGCCGCGAGGTTGGCGGCGATGCGCGCCGCGGTCTGCGAATCCGCCGGCAGCAGCCGGTACAGGTGCTCCCAATATCCGATCGCCGCCTGCTTGTCGCCGCGTTCGGCCGCGGCGCTGGCCGCAAGCGCCAGCGCCTTGGGGTCGTCCGGGTCCAGTGCCAGGGCCTGGCGCACCTGTGCCATGGGCGGGCCTTCTAGTGAGCCGCCGTTCAGGCTGGCCAGCACATCGGCGTAGTCCGAGCGCAGCGCGGCCACGTCCGGCGCCAGTTCGACTGCCCGCGCGTACGCCGCGGCGGCATCGGCGTGGCGTTTCATCACGCTGTATGAGCGCGCCAGCATGGCCCAGCCCTGCGCGTCGCCGGGCGACTCGCGCAGGCGCTGCGCGAGCTGGTTCACCATGCCCTCTATCTGCGCGCCGCTCAACTGGTGCTGGCTGCCGGTGTTTTCGGGCAGGTCGTCGGCACGCCAGAGCGCGACCGGGTTGCCCAGGTGCAGATAGAGCAGGATGGCGGCGCTGGGAAGCAATGCGAGCAGCAGCGCGGCGAGCAGCGGCGAGGTGCCTGCCCGTCCCGCGCCGGTGGCGGCGCCGGCGGCGTCATCGAGCAGCCGGCGGCCGAGCTCGTCGCGGGCTTCGGCGTGGCGCGCCGCGGTGAGGGTGCCGCCGCGCAGGTCGGTGTCGAGCTCGCGCAACTGGTCGTGGTATAGGTCAACCAGCAAGGTGCGTTCCGGCGTGCCCGGGTCTGGCACTGCCCGGCGGCGCAGCAGCGGCCACAGCAGGCAGGCCGTGGCGGCGGCGATCAGCGCGGCGGCGAGCAGCCAGAAGGTGGTCATGGCTGGCGGTGCTCCATTGGCGTGGCCGATTCGTCCAGCAAGTCTGCAAGCTGGCGCTGCGCGCTGGCGTCCAGCGTCGCATCGGCCTGGCGATTGCGCGAGCGCACGCGCACGCGCACGATCGCGGCCGCCACGCCGGCCACCAGCAGCAGCGGGCCGAACCACAGCAGCCACGTCAGCGGCCGCAGCGGCGGCTTGTACAGCACGAAGTCGCCATAACGCTGCACCAGGTAGTCCTTCACCGCCTCGTCGCTGGCGCCGCCACGCAGCTGCGCGCGGATCTGGCGCCGCAGGTCGACCGCCAGGTCGGCGTTGGAGTCGGCCAGGGTCTGGTTCTGGCAGACCAGGCAGCGCAACTGGTTGGACAGCGCGTGCACGCGCGCATCGAGTTCGGCTTCCGTCAGCGCCATCGCCTGCAGCGAAACGCAGCAAAGCCACACGGCAAGCGTTGTGCGGATCCGGCTACGCATGGCTGCCTCCCTGCCGTTCCAGCTGCTCGATCAGCGGGATCAGCTTGCGCTCCAGCACCTCGCGCGTGACCGGGCCCACCTGGCGGTAGCGCACCACGCCGTGCTGGTCGATGACAAAGGTCTCGGGCACGCCGTAGACGCCGTAGTCGATGCCGACGCGGCCGTGGGGGCCGGCGGCATCGACCAGCGATGCCGCATAGGGGTTGCCCAGCCGCTGCAGCCAGTCGCGCGCGGCGCCGGTCTCGTCCTTGTAGTTGAGGCCATACAGCGGCACCGGCGAGCGCGCGGCAAAATCCACCAGCAGCGGATGCTCGGTACGGCAGGCCGCGCACCACGACGCCCACACATTCAGCAGCCAGACCTTGCCGCGCATTTCGGCGCTGGCCAGCGTGCGGCCTTCGGGCTCGAGCAGCGGCAGGCGGAACGCCGGCGCGGCCTTGCCGACCAGCGGCGAGGGCAGTTCGCGCGGGTCGTGGCGCAGCCCGGCCGCCAGCGCGACGGCAAGGGCGAGGAAGGCGGCCAGCGGCAGCAGGAAACGCGTCATGCCGGCGTCTCCTCATGGGCGGAGGCCAATGCCGGCACTGCGGGCGCATCCGGCGCGGCCGGCGCGGTGGCAGGATTGGCGGCACGGCGGCGCAGCCGGTAACGCTTGTCGCAGACGGCCAGCAGCCCGCCCAGCGCCATCAGCACGCAGCCGGCCCAGATCCAGTCGACAAAGGGCTTGACGTGGATGCGCACGGCCCAGGCGCTGCCATCGACATTCCCGCCCAGCGCCACGTAGAGGTCGCGCGTGACGCCGCTGTCGATCGCGGCCTCGGTGGTAGGCATGTCCTGGCTGCGGTAGATGCGGCGCTCGGGGTGGAGCACCGCAACCCGCCGGCCATCGTGCGAAGCCACCAGCGTGCCGCGCAGCGCGTCGTAGTTGGGCCCGCCGGCCTGGGTCACGCCGGCGAAGCGGAAGTCATAGCTGCCCACGCTGACGCTGTCGCCGGCGCGCATGGGCAGTTCGCGCAGGCTTTCCTGGCTGGATACCAGCGTCACGCCGGCGATAAAGACGCCCACGCCGGCGTGGGCGAGCAGCATGCCCCAGTAGCTGGGCGTGAACTGGCGCAGCGCGGCCAGGCGGCGCCCCTGCTGTTGGCGCAGACGCGCCGCCAGGCTGGCCACGGCGCTCAGGATGCACCACGCCGCCAGCAGCAGCCCCAGCCCGCTCAGCGCCGAGGCATTGCGCAGCACCAGCAGCAGCCCCAGGCCGATGGCCGCGCTGGCCACGGCGGCCCAGCGCAGGCGGCGCGCCATGTCGGGCAGGCTGCCGTGGCGCCAGCGCGCCAGCGGTGCGGCGCCCATCAGCAGCACCGCGGGCGCCATCAAGGGCACGAAGACCTGCTCGAAATAGGCCGGGCCGACCGAGATCTTGCCCAGCCCCAGCACATCGACCAGCAGCGGGTAGAGCGTGCCCAGCAGCACCGTGGCGGCGGCCACCGCCAGCAGCGCGTTGTTGGCCAGCAGCATCGACTCGCGCGATACCGCCGCAAACTCCACGCGCCGCGCCAGCCGCGGCGCGCGCCACGCATACAGCGCCAGTGCCAGCCCGGCAACCAGCCCCAGCAGCGCCAGGATGAAGATGCCGCGCTTCGGGTCCACGGCGAAGGCGTGGACGGAGGTCAGCACGCCGGAACGGACCAGGAAGGTGCCAAGCAGGCTCAGCGAGAAAGTGAAGATGGCGAGCAGCACGGTCCAGGCGCGGAAGGCGCCGCGCTTCTCGGTGACCGCCAGCGAATGCATCAGCGCGGTGCCGGCCAGCCACGGCATGAACGAGGCATTCTCGACCGGGTCCCAGAACCACCAGCCGCCCCAGCCCAGCTCGTAGTAGGCCCAGGCGCTGCCCAGCATGATGCCCAGCGTCAGGAAGGCCCACGCCACCGTGGTCCACGGCCGCGACCAGCGTGCCCAGGCGGGATCGACGCGCCCGGCCAGCAGCGCCGCCACGGCAAAGGCAAAGGTCACCGAGAAGCCCACGTAGCCCATGTAGAGCAGGGGCGGGTGGAACACCATGCCCGGATCCTGCAGCAGCGGGTTGAGGTCGCGGCCTTCCATCGCGGGCGGCAGCAGCCGCACGAAGGGATTGGAGGCGAACAGCAGGAAAGCCAGGAAGCCGGCGCTGATCGCGCCCATCACGGCCAGCACGCGGGCCACGGCGGCCAGCGGCAGCTGCCGGCTGCACACGGACACGGCCAGCGACCACAGGCCCAGCATCAGCGTCCACAGCAGCATCGAGCCCTCGTGCCCGCCCCACACCGCGGCGATGCGGTACGCCAGCGGCAGCGCGCTGTTGGCGTTGGCGGCGACATAGCGCACGCTGAAGTCGTTGCTGACGAAGGACCAGGCCAGCGCGGCGAAGGACAGCGCCACCAGCAGGCACTGCACGCGCGCGGCGGGGCGCGCCAGTGCCATCCAGGCCAGCTGGCCGCGCGCGGCCCCGGCCAGCGGCACCACGGCCTGCACCAGCGCGACCAGCAGCGCCACGATCAGCGCGAAATGGCCGAGTTCCGCGATCACTGGCGCACTCCCTGTGCCGGCGCGGCTTCGGCCATGCGGCGGTTCACCTGTTCGGCCTGTTTGAGCGCGTCTGCGGCTTCGGGCGGCATGTAGTTTTCATCGTGCTTGGCCAGCACTTCGCTGGCGATGAAGGTGCCGTCCGCCTGCAACTGGCCGCGCGCGACCACGCCCTTGCCTTCGCGGAACAGGTCGGGCAGCAGGCCGCGGTACAGCACCGGCACCTGGCGCGCCGTGTCGGTGACCACGAAGCGCACCGTCATGCCGTCGCCCTCGCGCCGGATCGAGCCGGGTGCCACCAGCCCGCCCAGCCGGAAGCTGCGTGCCACCGGCGCCTCGTGCGCGGCGACCTGGCTGGGACTGAAGAAGAACACCAGGTTGGAGCGGAAGGCATTGAGCACCAGCGCCGCCGCGATGCCGCAGCAGGCCAGCGCCGCGGCCAGCAGCCCGAAGCGGCGCTGGCGCGGCGTCATTGGCCGGCTTGCTGGCGCGTGGCACGGCAGCGGCGGGCCAGCAGCACCAGCTCCAGCGCCAGCAGCACCGCGCTGACGCCAAAGGCGCCGGCGATGAAGATGCCGTGATGCCCGTAGGGCAGCAGCGAGGACAGCGTCATGAGGTCTCTCCGGGAACCATGGCAGGGCCGTGCGGCACCTCGCCGCGTTCGCGCAGGATGCAGCGCACGCGCACCAGCGCCACCGCCACCGTGTACATCCAGCACGCAATCGTCATCAGCAGCATGCCAGCCAGCATGGTGGCCGCCATCGACGGCGCCGCGGTCAGGCTGACCGATGCGCCCTGGTGCAGCGTGTTCCACCACTGCACCGAGAAATAGATCACCGGGATATTGACCACCCCCACCAGCGCCAGCACCGCGCAGGCGCGCTCGGCCCGGCGCGGCTCGTCGATGGCCGCTTCCAGCGCGATAAAGCCCAGGTACAGGAACAGCAGGATCAGCTCGGAGGTGAGCCGCGCATCCCAGACCCACCAGGTGCCCCAGGTGGGCTGGCCCCACAGCGCGCCGGTCCACAGCGCCAGCGCGGTGAAGAGCGCGCCGGTGGGCGCCAGCGCCGAGGCCATCATCGACGACAGCCGCGTGCGCAGCACCAGTGCCAGCGCGCAGTAGCCGGCCATGACCAGGTAGATGAACATCGACATCCACGCCGCCGGCACATGGATGAAGATGATGCGGTAGACCTCGCCCTGCTGCGCATCGGTAGGGGCCACGCCAAAGCCGAGCCACAGTCCCGCCACCGCGAACAGTGCCGCCGCGGCAAAGAACCATGGGGCCATGCGCCCCGCCAGCGGATAGAAGCGCACCGGCGCCGCATAGGACAGCCAGCCGGCGCGCACCGGGGGCCGCGGCGCGGCAGCAGGGTGGACGGATGGCGGCGGCTGGCTCATGCCGGCGTCTCCATGGCAATGCGCAGCCCGGCGGCGGTGGCCAGCGGGCACAGGAACAGCGAAAGCGCCAGGCAGGCGCCCAGCAGCGAGAACTGCGGCATCACGTCCAGTCCGGCATCGGCCGCGGCCGCGGCGCTGGCGCCAAACACCAGCACCGGCACACACAGCGGCAGCACCAGGATGCACAGCAGCACGGCGCCGCCGCGCACGCCCAGCGTCAGCGCCGCGCCGACCGCGCCGATCAGGCTCAGCGCCGGCGTGCCGACCAGCAGCGACGCCGCCAGCAGCAGCGATGCACCCAGGGGCAGCCCGTACTGCTGCGCCAGCAGCGGCGTCAGCAACAGCAGCGGCACGCCGCTGGTGAGCCAGTGCGCGGCGATCTTGGCCAGCACCAGAAGCGCCAGCGGATGCGGCGACAGCAGCAGCTGGTCCAGGCTGCCATCGGCGTGCTCCTGCGCGAACAGCCGCGACAGCGACAGCATTGACGCCAGCAGAGCCGTGACCCACAGGATGCCCGGTGCCAGCGCGCGCAGCTGCTGCGGCTCGGGGCCGATCGCCAGCGGGAACAGGCTGGCGGCAATGACAAAGAACACCACGCCGCCGAGCAGGCTGCCACGCCGCCGCCAGGACAGCGAGACATCGTGCGCGACGATGGCGGCGAGCGTGCGCATCATGCCGGCGCCTCCAGGTGCAGCACCGCGCCGCCCGCGGGCAGCGGCTGGTGCGTGGCGATCACGGCCATGCCGCCGGCGGCGAGGTGCGCGCCGAGCTGGGTATCGAAGCGCGCGCAGGCATCGGCATCGAGCGCGGTCACCGGTTCATCCAGCAGCCACAGGGCGCGCGGCGCCAGCGACAGGCGCGCCAGCGCGACGCGCCGGCGCTGCCCCTGCGAGAGCGTGCGCGCCGGCGCGTGCGCGACGCGCTCCAGCCCCTGCGCGGCGAGTGCGCGCGCGACGCTGCCGGCGCTGTCACCAGCGAGCCGCGCGGCAAAGCGCAGGTTCTCCGCCGGGCTCAGTTCAGGGTCGATGCCATTGGTGTGGCCGACATACGCCAGCGCCTGCTGATAGTCAGGGTCGGCGGCGCGCACCGCGCGGCCGCGCCAGTGCAGCGTGCCGGCATCGGCCATGGCCAGCCCGCACAGCACGCGCAGCAGGCTGGTCTTGCCGCTGCCGTTGGGGCCGAGCACCTGCAGCAGGCCGCCGGGGGCGAGGTCGAGGTCGATGCCGCGCAGCACCGGGCGTCCGGCGCGCGAGAGCGCCAGCCCGCTCGCGCTCAGCACGGGCGCGGCGCAACGTGGGGATTCAGGCGGAAGCTCGGGTGGCGGCGCGGGCGAGCGGACTGGCACGCGTCATTTCTCCTCGGCCTTGGAGATGTCGGGAAGGTGGTGCGCGATGCCCTTGTGGCAGTCGATGCAGGTCTTCTCCTTGTTGGCCAGGTAGGTGGAATGCATGGCCTGCGCGCGCGGGCTCTGCCGCGTGAAGTCCATCGACTGGTAGTCGTGGCAGTTGCGGCATTCCAGTGAATCGTTGGCCTTGAAGCGTGCCCATT
This sequence comes from Cupriavidus sp. FW305-46, assembly GCF_058787075.1. Classification (NCBI taxonomy): domain Bacteria; kingdom Pseudomonadati; phylum Pseudomonadota; class Betaproteobacteria; order Burkholderiales; family Burkholderiaceae; genus Cupriavidus; species Cupriavidus sp. FW305-46. Next base: position 159,236 of record NZ_JBYSZI010000002.1, on the reverse strand, counting down.
CATGCTGCGCCAGCGTGAGCCGGTGCACCTGGAACTTTTCCCGGGTGTCGACGGTGCCGAAGATCTTGGCCCAGACCTCCTTGGACGCCTGCATCTTGCGCGCCATCTTGGAGGTCCAGTTGTGCGGCACGTGGCAGTCCGAGCATTTGGCGCGCACGCCGCTGCGGTTGGTGAAGTGGATGGTGCCCTGCAGCTCCTGGTAGACGTTGTCGCGCATCTCGTGGCAGCCGGTGCAGAACTGCTCGGTGTTGGTCAGTTCCAGCGCGGTGTTGAACGCGCCCCAGAACACCACGCCGGCGATAAAGCCGCCGAGCGTCAGGAAGCCCAGGCTGAAATACGCGCTGGGCCGGTTGATGGTTCGCCAGTAACGCTTGAGCAGGTCGAGCATGGCGCGCATCCGCTAGTTGGACGAGCCCTTGACGCCGGGCTTGCGCTTGAGCAGCTGTTCGACGTCGACGAAGGTGTTGCCCACCAGCGGCTTGGCGTCGGCCTGCGGCACATGGCACTGCGTGCAGAAGTAGCGGCGCGGCGAGACGTCGGCCAGCACGTTGTTGTCGCGGTCCATGTAGTGCGTGATGCTGACCGGGATTGCCTGGGTTTCCTCGGTGCGCGTGCGGGCGTGGCAGAACATGCAGCGGTTGAAGTCCTTGTCGAGCTGGTAGCCGTCGATCTTGTGCGGGATCGTCGGCGGCTGCATGGTGTAGTTGCGGGTGCGGCGGATGTCCTTGTTCTCGGTCGGGTAGAGCAGCGGCGCCTTGCTCTCGCTGGCGATGGGCGTGGGCCCGCGCATCGCGTCGACCACGCCCTGCGCGCGCGCGGGTGCGCTCACCTGCAGCGCCAGCACGGCCAGCAGCAGCGCGCACAGGGCCAGCAGGGGCATCCAGGACCGGCTTGGTTTCATGGCGTCTCCCTGTTCGATTCCGGGCTAGACCTTGACGATCTTGACCGCGCACTTCTTGAAGTCCGTCTGCAGCGAGATCGGGCAGGTGGCGTCCAGCGTCACCTTGTTGATCAGCTGGCTGGCATCGAACCACGGAACGAACACCAGCCCGCGCGGCGGCGCGTCACGCCCGCGGGTCTCCACGCGCGAGCGCATGCGCCCGCGCCGCGACACCACTTCCACCTCGACGCCGCGGCGCAGCCCCATTGCCTTGGCGTCTTCCGGATGCATGAACACCACCGCGTTGGGGAAGGCGCGGTACAACTCCGGCACGCGCCGCGTCATCGAGCCGGAATGCCAGTGCTCCAGCACGCGGCCGGTGGCCAGCCAGAACGGGTATTCCTTGTCGGGCGATTCGGCTGCCGGCTCATAGGGCAGGGCGAAGATCACCGCCTTGCCGTCGGGGTTGCCGTAGAACTGGTAGCCGGTGCCGGCCTTGACGTAAGGGTCGCTGCCCTCGCGGTAGCGCCAGCGGGTCTCCTTGCCGTTGACCACGGGCCAGCGCAGCCCGCGCGCCTCGTGGTAGGCATCGAACGGCGCCAGGTCGTGGCCGTGGCCGCGGCCGAAGCTTGCGTACTCTTCAAACAGGCCTTTCTGCACATAGAAGCCGAAGGCCTTGGCCTCGGCGTTGTGGTACTCGGCGCTGACTTCCTTGAGCGGGAACTTGTCGACCTGGCCATTGCGGTAGAGCACGTCGAACAGGCTCTTGCCGCGATACTCCGGCTTCTTCGCGATCAGGTCGGCGGGCCAGACGTCCTCGACCTTGAAGCGCTTGGAGAATTCCATCAGCTGCCACAGGTCGGAGCGCGCGTCGCCCGGCGCATCGACCAGCTGGTGCCAGAACTGCGTGCGGCGCTCGGCATTGCCGTAGGCGCCTTCCTTTTCCACCCACATCGCGCTGGGCAGGATCAGGTCGGCGGCCAGCGCGGTCACGGTGGGGTAGGCGTCCGACACCACCACGAAGTTCTGCGGGTTGCGGTAGCCCGGCAGCCCTTCTTCCATCAGGTTGGCGGCGGCCTGCATGTTGTTGTTGACCTGCACCCAGTAGGCATTGAGCTTGCCGTCCTTGAGCATGCGGTTCTGCAGCACGGCGTGGTAGCCTGGCTTGTCGGGGATGGTGCCCGCCGGCAGCTTCCAGATGCGCTCGGCCTCTTCGCGGTGCTTGGGGTTGGTCACCACCATGTCGGCCGGCAGCCGGTGCGAGAAGGTGCCCACCTCGCGCGCGGTGCCGCATGCCGACGGCTGCCCCGTCAGCGAGAACGGGCTGTTGCCCGGCGTGGCGATCTTGCCGGTCAGCAGGTGCAGGTTGTAGACCATGTTGTTGGCCCAGCTGCCGCGCGTATGCTGGTTGAAGCCCATGGTCCACAGCGACATCACCTTGACGTTGGGGTCGGCATACAGCTCGGCCAGCTGGTCCAGCTTGGCCTTGGGCACGCCCGACAGCTTGCTGACGTGGTCGGCGTCATACTTGGCCACGAAGCGCGCGAAGTCATCGAAGGTGATCGGGCGCGAGGCGCCGGGATCGGCAGCGTTCTTGGCCGCCTTCTGCAGCGGATGTTCCGGGCGCAGGCCATAGCCGATGTCGGTCACGCCTTCCTTGAAGACCGTATGCTTGTTGACGAAGTCCTTGTTGACCTTGTTGTTCTTGATGATGTAATGGGCGATGTAGTTCATCATCGCCAGGTCAGTCTGCGGCTTGAAGATGACCGGGATGTCGGCCAGGTCGAAGGAACGGTGCGTGAAGGTCGACAGCACCGCCACGCGCGTCTTGGGGTAGCTCAGGCGCCGGTCGGTGATGCGGGTCCACAGGATCGGGTGCATCTCGGCCATGTTCGAGCCCCACAGCACGAAGGCATCGGCGGCCTCGAAATCGTCGTAGCAGCCCATCGGCTCGTCCATGCCGAAGGTACGCATGAAGCCCTGCACGGCCGATGCCATGCAGTGGCGCGCGTTGGGGTCGATATTGTTGGAGCGGAAGCCCGCCTTGTAAAGCTTGGACGCGGCATAGCCTTCCCACACAGTCCACTGGCCGGAACCGAACATGCCCACCGCGGTCGGACCTTTTTCCTTCAGCACGCGCTTGAACTGGCGCTCCATCTCGTCGAAGGCGCGCTCCCACGTGACCGGGGCGAATTCGCCGTTCTTGTCGTACTTGCCGTTCGTCATGCGCAAGAGCGGCTTGGTCAGCCGGTCCTGGCCGTACATGATCTTCGACAGGAAATAGCCCTTGACGCAGTTCAGCCCCTTGTTGACCTCGGCCAGCGGATCGCCCTGGGTGGCCACCACCTTGTTGTCCTTGACCGCCACGGTCACGCCGCAGCCGGTGCCGCAGAAGCGGCAGGGCGCCTTGGACCACTTCAGCTTGGTCATGTCGCTGTCGGTGACAAAGTTGGCGGCCCCGGCCGGCAGCGCCACGCCGGCAACTGATGCGGTCGCGGCGACAGCGGTCTGCTTGATGAAATCACGACGAGAGATGGTCATGTGCCTGCCTCCTCGTTCATCGCCGGGTCCATCGCTTCGTGCATTGCCTCGGCGTCTTCGTTGTGCTGGTAGACGAGCGCGGCCGACAGCACGCCCTCGAGCTGGTGCAGGTATGTCAGGTGCGCGGCGATGGCGCGCGAGGTGGGGGCTTCAATGGTGACCACGAGCTTGCCGGCGTCGCTGGCGGCGTGGACTTCGGCGCCAGTGATGGCGTCGATCGCGGCGCGCACCTGCGCCAGGCTGTCGGGAATGGCATGCACGACGATGCCGGCGATATGCCACTCTGCGCTCGCGGGCAGCGGCTGGATGGGGATGGCACGTCTTGCTGCGGGCATGCGCAAGCTCCGGTTCGATGCCGTTTCAGTCTGTGCTGCAGCTTGTTTTTATTTGTCAAATGCCGCCCCGGTCGCGGCAGGTATTGCGCACCGGGCTGCCGGGCCGCTCAATGCGACGGCGGACCGCTGATCAGTTGGGTCATCCAGACAATGAACCCATAGCCCGCCACGATGATGACGGAGAGTACCGGCACCATCACGGCGGTCAGGAAAAGGAAACTGCGCAGTTCTTCTTGCTTGCGCTGCGGATCGTGGGCTTCACCGGTTTCCATCATGGCGTGAAGTAATCGGCAAAAGTGATCAGGCAAGACACCTGATGCGTTACACCATTAAAGGAAGCGCCAGCCAAGGTGTCAAGACTGCACTCGCTTACCCGTGCCCACGGCTCACGGGATCAGGCCGCGCGCGCGGCCCAGTGCCACTGCTTCGGTGCGGCTTTGCGCGCCCAGCTTGGCATGGATGCGGCGCAGGTGCGACTTGACGGTCAGCTCGGACAGGAACAGCTTCTGCGCGATCACCCGATTGCGGTAACCCGCGGACAACATGCGCAGCACTTCCAGTTCGCGCCCGGTCAGCGGGTCGGGCTGGTGCGCCGGTTCCGCCGGCGGTTCTGCGGCCGGCCTGGTCGAGCCTGCGTCGGCAAGCCGCGCGAGCAGGCTGGCGACAAAGGGCTCGGCCACGCCAAGCGCTGCTGCCTGTGCCAGATGGACACCTGCCCAGGCCCGCAGCAGCACGGCAACGCGTTCGCCTTCTTCCAGGAAGGAGCGCAGGAAGCCTTCATGGCTGGCCAGGCGCAGGGCTTCGGTCATTTCCTGCAGCGCGGCATCGCGCTGCTGCATGCCGTCGAGCGCGGTGGCGCGCAGGACGCGCAGCCGGATCAGGCGCCAGTAGCGCTGGCGTGCCAGTGCGGCGTCGATGGCGGCATCCAGCGCGGACAGCGCCGGCGCGATATTGCCGCGCGCTATGTCGAGCCGGCAGCGCGCGATGGAAGGCCGGTCGATGTCGTTGGCATGGCCGGTGGCGTCCAGCGCTTCCCAGCCGCCGTACAGGTCGGCGGCCTGCAACGCCTGCGATGCGGTTTCCAGCTTGCCTTCCAGCGTGGCGACGCGGGCCCGCTCCAGCCAGGCCGAGCACACGATGCGCGCGGTGCCGGACTGCTGTCCCAGTTGCTCCAGTTCAGCCAGGCGCTGCAGCCACTGGCCGCGGTCCCCGCGCGCCAGCGCCTGCCGCGCGCTGAGCACGTGGCAGGCGATCAGCGAATCGGGCGGGCCGTTGCCCTTGCTGTAGGGCAGCGCGTTGGCCAGCAGGCGCCCGGCCTCTTCCAGGGCATCGTGCTCATACAGCGCCAGTGCCCAGAACACGTCGCTGCCCGGGCTGTCGCCGGACGCGGCGCGCAGGCGCGCCAGCGCGTTGCCCAGGCGCCCCTGCACCAGGTCGATCACGCCTTCCAGCGTGTCGCTGAGGCTGCGTACCGGCTGCGGCTGCTGCGCGCGCAGCGTCGCCCGCGACAGCACGCTGCGCGCTTCGTCGTAGCGGTGCGTGCAGATCAGCGCGTAGGCCAGCGAATTGGCCAGGATGCGGTACTGAAAGGGCTCGTCGGGCGCCAGGCGGCGCAGGTGCGCGCCGGCGGCATCGCGGCAGGCCTCGACCTGGTCGGTCATGGCCAGCAGCACGCAGTGGATGGTCTGTGCTTCCACCCCCAGGCGCGCACGCTGGTTGTCGTCGCCGGGTTGCTCAAGTTCGCGCTGGAATGACGCCAGTGCGGCCATGGCTTCGGCGTGGCGCCGGTTGAGCAGCAGCACCCACGCGCGCGTCAGCGCCAGCGCCGGTTGCCGCGCCAGCGTTGCGGGATGGATCTGCTCGAACCAGCGCAACAGCAGGCGCACCCGGCCAGTGCCCAGCAGCGAGTCGGACTGGCTGGCAATGGCGCTGAGGGCCTCTTCATGCCGGCCCGCCTGCAGCAGGTGGTCCACCGCGGGGATCGGGTAGCTGTGCTCCAGGTACCAGTGCGCGGCGGCCAGGTGCAGCGGCGCGACCCGCTCCGGCGCCTGCACGGCCAGCCGGTGCTGCAGGAAGCTGGCAAAGAGGCGGTGGTAGCGGTACCAGGTGCGTTCGGCATCGAGTGGAAACAGTAGCAGGTTGGCGCGTTCGAGGTGGTCCAGCATCGCGCGCGCGTCGGCGCGGCCGGTGAGGGCGTCGCACAGCGGCGCGCTCAGCTGGCCCAGCACGCTGGTTTCCAGCAGGAAGGCGCGGCACGCGTCGGACTGCCGCGCCAGGATGTCCTCGGCCAGGAATTCGCCCAGCTCCAGGTGGGTGCCGGAAAACGCGGCGACGAAGGCGGCGTGGTCGCCGCGCTGCTGCAGCGACAGCGCGGCCAGGTAGATCGCGGTGGCCCAGCCTTCGGTGCGGCGGTGCAGCGTGGCAATGTCGCTGTCGCGCAGCGGCAGGCCGCAGCGCTCGCGCAGCAGCTGCGTGGCCTCGTCGACGGAAAAATGCAGGGCGGCGGGCGGGATCTCCAGCAACTGCCCGCGCGCGCGCAGCCGGCCCAAGCCGATTTCCGGCGCGGTGCGCGAGCCGATCACCAGCGTGCCACTGGGCGGCATCGCCTCGATCAGCTGCTGCACCAGGTCCAGCGCCGGCAGGCTCTGCAAGGTCTCGAAATCGTCCAGCACGATCGCGAACGGCTGCGCCGCGGCGCCCACCAGCCCCAGGATGCGCTGCGCCAGGCGTGGTCCGCTGGCCGGCTCCGGCGCTGCCGCCCCGCGCCGCTTGCCGCCGCGCAGCGCGGCCAGGCCGGCGTCCAGGTGGACCAGCAGCCGTTCCAGGTCATTGTCGCCCGCATCCAGGCGCAGCCACACCGTGGCTTGCTGCTGGGCTGCGCAATAGTCTGCGTATTGCTGCATCAGCGTGGTCTTGCCAAAGCCGGCCGCGGCCCGCACCAGGATCACGCGCGCCGCGCGGTCCTGCGCCATGCGCGCGACCAGGTGCGGCCGGCCGATGGTGGCGGGGTGCGCCACGGGGGGCGCGAGCTTGGAGGCGAGCACCGTCGGCAGCGGCGGCGGGCCGCCGCCCGCGGCATGGTTGGCAAAGGGATGCAATGCACTCTCCTGGGGGGCGATGCCGCCACTGCCACCGTGGCCCGCATGCGGTGAACAGGACTAAAAGTGCCGCATCGGCAATATTCTGGCGCGGGGCATCAGGTCCGGGCGATTGTTCCACGGCGCTGAGGGTTGCGTCCTAGTTCCTTTGGACGATTCTGCCGGTTTGCCGAATTTCCTCCCTTCGATGGACGACACCGTCGCCCGAGCCTCCTACAGTGGCCCGCACGCGCTCCCGGCAGCGGTCCGCAGAGGCTGGCCGGGCGTGGCGTGGCAGGGATGCCGGCACGGTACGAGGCCGGCTGCCGGAGACGAGACACAGGAGACAAGGCATGCAGCAAGGCAGGCGCAGGGTTCTGCAGCAGATGGGTCTGGGCGTCGCGGGTGCGGCGCTGGCAGGGGTTGGTCTGGGCGCGCGGGCGCAGGGTGGTGCCCAAGGCGTGGATTTCCCGGCACGCACGGTGCGCATCGTGATGCCGTACGCCGCGGGCGGGACCGGCGACGTGGTCGCGCGCATGGTAGCGGACGGCCTGGCCAAGGCATGGGGCAAGGCGGTTGTGGTGGACAACCGGCCGGGTGCCGGGGGCATGATCGGCGCGGACATGGTGGCCAAGGCGGAGCCCGACGGCTATACGCTGTTGTTCGCGCTGACCGGCCTGGTCCAGGCCCCGCTCCTGTACAGCAAGGCAAGCTACAACGCGGTGCGTGACTTCGCGCCGATCTCGGAGCTGGCGACCTCCAACCTGGCGCTGGTGGTCCAGCCCGAGGTGCCGGCCGCCAACGTGAAGCAACTGATCGACTACATCCGCAAGCTGGGCAAGCCGCTGCCGTACGGCACCTACGGCCTGGGTTCCAGCGGGCACCTGCAGATGGAGATCTTCGGCCGCAACGCCAGGGTCGAGCTGACCCACGTGCCCTATAAGGGCGAGGGCCCGCTGGTCAATGACCTGCTTGGCGGGCAACTGCCAGCCGGCATGGTGGCCGCGGTCACCGCGCGCCAGCATGCGCGCGCCGGCAAGTTCAAGGTAGTCGCCGTGGCCGGGCAGTCGCGCTCGCCGCTGCTGCCGGAGGTGCCGACCTTCCAGGAGGCGGGCGTGCCCGGGCTGGAGCGCCAGGGCTGGCTGGGCCTGTTCGCGCCGGCGGCGACGCCGCGCGCCGTGGTCGACAAGGTGTCTGCCGACGTCAACCGCGTGCTGGCCAACCCCGAGCTGCACACACGGCTGGTCGATCTCGGCATCATCGTCAAGGGAAGCTCGCCCGCGGCCTTTGCCGATGTGGTGAAGGTGGAGCAGACCTACTGGGCTGACGCGATCCGGGCGTCCAATATCCGCCTGGACTGACGCGGCCCCGGCAGGGCATGGCGGCAGGCAGGGCCGGCTGGTGCGGGCGCCTGCCTGCCGCGCGTTTACTGGTAGGTCACTACCACCACGTACGCGTCCGGCGTGCCGCGTTGCCTGGCACGGGCGGGCTCGACGTCCAGCCTTGCCACGCCAATGCGGGCTTGCCCGGGCATCCGGGCAGGCGACAACGGCAACGGCGCCGAGACGATCTGCCCCGACGGCTGCTGGCAGCTCGCCTGCAACTGTCCGGCGGACGGACGGAAGCCGCAGGACGGATACGAGATTCCCCCAAGGAACGTAAGGGTGCCGGTATGCGCGGCAGCGGGGCCGATACCCGCGGCTGCCAGAACGCCCGCTGCGACCAGCCGGCCGGCAACGCCGGCGGTCTTCCTGCTGAGTTCGACCGTTTTCATGACTACCCCTCTCTCTTATTGTCAGCGTGGCCCCGAGACAGGGCGCCACTGAGAACCGGCACAGTGCAGGCCCACGGATCCGCGCGTGGGCCATATTCATCATAGCGACGGTTTCAGAACATTCTTAAGAGTTATGACACTTCTGTGACAATTGAGCCTGGGGACGGCCGCTGTCCTATCGCAGGATCAGCCGCGAGCGGGCAAAGCCTGCATGGGTGCGCAGCGCCTGCATCAGCTGGTCTGACGGCACGCGGTCGAGGTCGGTGACCACATAGCCGGTGTGGCCGCGCGTCTGCAGGTGCTGGCCGGTGATATTCACGCCTTCCTGCGCCAGCAGCGTGTTCAGTGCCGCCAGGGCGCCCGGCGCGTTGCCGTGCACATTGAGCAGCCGCGCCGGCGCGTGCAGCGGGCCGGGATCGACCTCGGGGAAGTTGACGGCGCCGATGGTGCCGCCGGTGGCCAGGAAGTGCGCCAGCTTGGCCGCCACTTCGGTGCCGATATTCTCCTGCGCCTCTTCGGTGCTGCCGCCCACGTGCGGGGTCAGCAGTACGTTGGGCAGGTTCTGCAGTTCGCTGACGAATGGATCGTTGTTGGTCTTCGGCTCCTCCGGGAACACGTCGATGGCGGCGCCGCCCAGGCGCTTCTCGCGCAGCGCCGCGGCCAGCGCGGCGATGTCCACCACGCTGCCGCGCGAGGCATTGATCAGGATCGCGCCCGGCTTGCAGGCGGCCAGGATGCGCGCATCGATCATATTGCGCGTGCGCGGCGTGGCTGGCACATGCAGGGTCACCACTTCGGCCTGCGACACTGCCTCTTCCAGCGATCCCGCGGCGCGCGCGGAACCGTGCGAGAGCCGCGCCAGCACGTCGTAGTAGACCACGCGCATGCCCATCGATTCGGCCAGCACGCCTACCTGCGAGCCGATATTGCCGTAGCCGACGATGGCAATGGTCTTGCCGCGCGCCTCGAACGCGCCGGCGGCGCCCTTGGCCCACTTGCCGGCGTGTGCCAGGGCGTTCTTTTCCGGAATCCGGCGCAGCAGCATCACTGCTTCCGACACCACCAGCTCGGCCACCGAGCGGGTGTTGGAGAAGGGCGCGTTGAACACCGGGATGCCGGCCGTGGTGGCGGCTTCCAGGTCCACCTGCGAGGTCCCGATGCAGAAGCAGCCAATCGAGAGCAGCTCGGGCGCGCTGCGGATGTCGTCGGCGCGCAGGTGGGTGGCAGAGCGGATGCCGACCACGTCGTGGCTGGCCAGCACCTGGCGCAGTTCGGCACCGGCCAGGGCGCCGGTGCGGCGCTCGACCTGCAGGCCGGCTTCAGCCAGCCGGGCATTGGCGCTCTGGTGGATGTTCTCGAGCAGGATCGCAGTGGTCACGTTCGTTTCCGCATGGAGGGTTGGCGGCGCTTGCCGCATCGTCACCATTCTGCGCGCAAAAAAGCCCGTGGGCCGGGGAGCCCCTGCTGCCGGCAATGGCACCGGCTGCCTCGCTGGCGTCGCTTCAGCGCGAGCGGCGCGCGTCGCCGCCGAGCGGGTCGACGATGATCATGGTCTGGCGCAGCACGCCGGCGTCATCGAAGTAGCAGCTGAAATGCGCGGTCTGCAAGCCATCTTTGTACATGCGCCAGGACCAGGCTTCACGTTTCATCAGGGCGTAGTACTGGATGGGCTCGCGCGGCAGGCCAAAGTGCTCCTGCACGTCCTTCTTGGTCCAGGCCCCGACCTGGGCGCGGTAGATCTCCGTCTCGGTCAGCATCTGGCGATAGTTGGTGAGCTTGCCGTCGGCGTCGAAATCGGCGGCGTAGACCTCATGGCCAAGGGGCTGGCGCGACCAGATCCAGCGGCTGGTGCCGTCGGCGAGGCGGTAGGTCTCGGTGGGGGATCCGAATGTACTGCGTACGGCACTTTCCGGGCTGCCGATCATTCGCTTGCCGGTCTGTTCCGGCTGCAAGGTCGCACAGGCCCCGAGCGAGCCGAGCACGACAGCGGCGACGCACAGTTCGCCGATACACCGGGATGGCGTGCGGGATTGCATGGCGCTCTCCTGCGGACGAGATGCCCGCATCCGGCCATTCTCCGTCCGCCAGGCCGGCCCGTGCAACACCGGCTGGTGCCGGGGGCAGCCGGGGCCGCCGGTCAGTGCGGCGCCGGCGCTGGCTCAGCAGCGGCCTTTCTTGGCCTGTCCCGGCGGGCAGAAGGACTCGTTGCCGTACGGGTCGACGCGGCAGTTGCCCTTCTTTGCCTGCCCAGGCGGGCAGCCCTGGGGGCCGCTGCCGTAGGTGTCATAAGGGGCTACCACGCAGCCGCCCAGCAGTGCGCTGCAGGCGACCAGAAGGGCCAGAGCGGATTTCATCGCATTCTCCTTGTTGTGGGGGATTCCGTTTGCGACAGGAGAATAGATGGTGGCAACGTCTTTGTCTGTAAGGAATAGTGAAAACGATCCGCTCAGGATGAATGCCGGCTACTTGCCCGCGGCGCCGGCGGGGCGCTTTCCGGCTGGCCCGGGCCGGCGCACCGCACGGATCTTGCCGCTGTTGCCGCCGCCGCAGAAGAACTGGTCGCCGCCATCGGACTCCAGCCCCGACACGCCCGCACCGGCCGGCATGGTGACCGATTCCAGCACCGCGCCCGATTGCGGGTCGATGTGCCGCAGCTCGCTCTGGTCACCTTCCCAGGTGCCGTGCCAGAGCTCGGCATCGACCCAGGTGACGCCGGTGACAAAGCGGTCGGACGTGATGGTGCGCAGGATCGCCCCGGTCTGTGGATCGACCTGGTGGATCTTCCGCTCCCGGTACTGGCCCACCCACAAGGTGCCTTCGGCCCAGGCAAGCCCCGAGTCGCCGCCGCCGCCCGGCGCGGGGATCGTGGCCAGCACGCGGCCGCTTTGCGGATCGATCTTCTGGATCCGGTCCTCGGCAATCTGGTACAGGTGCTGGCCGTCGAAAGCCGTTCCGGCATGGGCGGCGACATCGAGCGAGCGCAGTGTCCTGCCGGTGACCGGGTCCAGGGCATTGAGCTTGTCTCCGCTGGCAAACCAGACCCGCTGGCCGTCATAGCTGACACCGTGGACGTTCTCGACGCCGGGGAAGGGGCCATACTCGCGAAGCACTTCGGCTTGTGATCGTTTCATGCTGTCATCCTGTTGGCTTGGGGATGGCTACATGCTAGTCAACCGGCAGCGGCGAGGGGAGTAACAAGGTCGTCGTGAATCCCGGCACCGGCGGCGTCATCCAGCGGCGCGCGCGCCCGTGGCCAAGGGACTGGATCTTGCCCGCTGCCGCCAGCGTTTCCAGTGCCCGTTGCACCGAGCGCTGGCCGGCACCCAGCGCCAGCGCGAGCGCGGAACTGGACCATGACTCGCCATCGGCCAGCAAGGCGAGCACTGCTGCGTGCTTCTCTTCCACAGGCCGCGCCAGCACCACTACCTCGCGCGCGCGCTGCGGCACCAGTGCGAAGCCGCGCCCGGTTGCCGTGACGCCGGCAAATGCGCCAAGCACCGCCCGCAGCCGCCCGATCTCGACACGCAGCCGCGCGCGGTGCGAAGCATCGGCATGCCTGGTGCGGAAGGCGTGCGCGATCAGCGTGTCCCGGGGCACGTCGGCGGGCCAGGCCTCGGCCAGCGCGCGCGCCAGCGTGAACAACACCGGCCGCCTGGCGAGCGAGACCGCGGTGCCAGCGCAGCGCACGGCATAGCGGCACGCATCGACGACCAGCGCTTTCGATGCCAGCAGCGCTTCGACTTCCTCGAGCAGCAGCGGCCGTTCCTCGCCGCGCGCGATGCGGCGTGCCGCGGGGCTATGCAGCGCCAGGGCCGCGCTTTCTACCTCGGCGCGCAAGGATGGGATGCCGGCGCGCTGCGCCGCGTGCGCGGCCTGTGCCAGCGCGGCGCGCGCCGGCCGGGTCTGCACGCGCCGCATCGCGATGCCCGCCACGATCAGGGCATGGGTTGTGCGCAATGCGGGCGGGAAGGGGGTGGGGTCAAGCCCGGCAAGCGCCTGCTCGGCGTCGTCGATGCGGCCGATCAGCAGCAGCCGCCGTATCTCCAGATAGCGCGCATGGGCGGCGTTGACCCAGTCGCCGTGCGCTTCCAGGGTGGCGCGCGCGCTGTCCAGCGTCTTTGCGGGCCAGCCCAGGTCGCGCGAGACAAAGGCGATTTCGGTTTCGGCCACCACGCACCTGGCGCGCGCGACGGCTTCGCGCGGACCGAAGGCGCGCGCCGCGCTGCGCAACAGTGCCCGCGCGCGGATGAGGTCGCCAAGCTGCGCCATGGCGATGCCGCGCAGCGCCAGCGCCGGCGGATCGTCGCGCAGGGCAACCCGGTTCAGCGCGCCAAGCGGATCGCCCGCGGCGAGCGCTAGCGCCGCGGCGGCAATGCGTGAGTCCATCCGAATCCCGCCAGAAATCCCGCCACACTTGTCACTCCCACCGTTGGAAGCCGGCGCCTAATCTAGCACACGAACACCAACCAACGGAGGGATGCACGATGACCACACACAGCACCGGAACCCGTGAAGCCTGGCTGGCCGCGCGGCGCGAACTGCTCGAGGCCGAGAAGGATCTCACCCGACGCAGCGATGAACTGGCACGGCAGCGCCGGGCCTTGCCGTGGGTTCGAATCGACAAGCCCTACCGGTTCGAGACCGCGGCGGGCAGCGCCTCGCTGGCAGACTTGTTCCAGGGACGTTCGCAACTGCTGGTCTACCACTTCATGTTCGGCCCGGACTACCAGGCAGGTTGCCCGTCCTGCTCCGCGATTGCGGACGGGTTTGACGGCTTTGCCGTCCACCTGGCGCATCACGACGTCACGCTGGCCGCGGTGTCGCGGGCACCGTTGGCGAAATTGCTGGCGTACCAGCGGCGCATGGGCTGGACCTTCTCGTGGGCGTCGTCGCAGGGCAGCGACTTCAACACGGACTTCAACGTCTGGTTCAGCGAAGCGCAACAGCGCCAGGGCGATATCGACTACAACTACCGGCGCGAGGCGGCATTCGCCTGGCGCCCCGAGCTGGAGGCCGGCGGCGCTGCGGCCGAGGCCCGCTTTGCTGTCATGTGCGGCACCGATGCCGCAACGTACCAGCGCGACCGGCCCGGCATGAGCGCCTTCGCGCTGGAAGATGGCGTTGTGTACCACACCTATTCCACCTATGCGCGCGGGCTGGATGGCCTGTGGGGCATGTACCAGTGGCTGGACCGCGCGCCGCGCGGACGCAACGAGGCCGGGGTCTGGTGGCGCCGGCACGACGAGTACGAGCAGGGCTGAGGCAGGCCGTGTCCAGCGTACTCACCGCGCACAGGCCGGCGCGCTCACGCAGCGCCGGCCCGCGCCTTGCCTTCTTTGGCATCGTGGCCGTGCTATACATCGCCGGCGTGGCGGCGACACTCGCCTGGCATGCGTCCATGCCCGCAATGGGCGCGACGCCGATGCCCGGCGGCTGGACCATGTCGATGGCGTGGATGCGGATGTGCGGCCAGACCTGGGCCCGCACGGCAATGGCCTTCCTCGGCATGTGGATCGCCATGATGGTGCCGATGATGCTGCCCTCGCTGGCACCGATGCTGTGGCGCTACCGCCAGGCGCTGGCGACGGCAGGGCAGGTGCGCCCGGGCATGTCGACGGTACTGGCGGGCGCCGGCTACTTCTTCGTGTGGGGCATGGTGGGCCTCGCCGTTTTCCCGGTTGGCGCTGCGCTGGCGGCGATAGCCGTGCAGGCGCAGGGCCTGGCGCGCGCGGCGCCGCTCGCTGCTGCGGTGGTCCTGGTGATGGCAGGCGTGCTGCAGTTCACCGCGTGGAAAGCACGGCAGCTTGCCTGCTGCGCCAGCGCAGCGGGCCGCACGCGCGCACTGCCGGCGGATGCCGGCTCGGCGTGGCGCCATGGCCTGCGGCTGGGCGCGCACTGCACCCGGTGCTGTGCGGGCCTGACCGCGGCATTGCTCGTCATGGGCGTGATGGACCTGCGCGTGATGGCAGCGGTGATGTTGGCGATGACGCTCGAACGATGGATGCCGGCGGGTGCGCGCGTGGCCAGGCTTGCGGTACGGCTCACCGGGGCCGTCCTGGTCGGCGTGGGCGTGGCTACGCTCGTGCAGGCAGGTTGGGGCGGATGACGGCAGGGTACTCGTGTCCTGTTCCGCAAATACCTTGCCATGAAATCGCCCAGTTGGCCGCCATGCGTCGTTGCTCGTCGTTGCCATAGCTACGGCTATGGCGCCTCCTCGCGCCTGGCCTGACGACCAACTGGACGATTTCACTTTGGCAAGCTATCTGCGGAACAGGACACTAGCCCAGCGCGACCGCGAACAGCGCCGCAATCAGCGGCCGCTCCTTGCGCACCTCCAGGCAGCACATCGAATAGTCGATCGACAGCAGCGGCTCGTCGACCGGCACCACCTGCAGGCCCGGCAGCGGGATGCATTCGATCTGCGTGACGAAGCTGATGCCCATGCCATTGGCCACTGCATGCAGGATGGCCTCGCGGCTGTTGATCTCCATCACGCAGTTCAGCGCCACGCCATGCTGTGCGCACGCGCGTTCAACCCGGAGCCGGGTCTTCGAGCCCGGCTCGCGCAGGATCACGGCTTCGCCGGCGACCTCCTGCACCGTGATCGAAGCGCGCGCGGCCAGCGGATGGCCGGCCGGCATCACGGCAACGATGCGCTCTTTCCGATACGGCGCGATATGCAGGCCATCGACCGGATCGGGCTCGGCCAGGATGCCGACGTCGATATCGAAATCCTGCAGGCCGCGCAGCACCGAGGCTTCCGAGCCGATGGTGACCGTCAGTTCCAGCGAAGCATGGGTGGAACGGAAACTACGCGCCAGCCCCAGCGCGATCGGCGGCGACACCGCGCCCACGCGCACCAGCCCGGTCTTGAGCTTGTGCGCGCTCTGCAGGAACTGCATGGCCTCTTCTTCCTGCCCGAACAAGCCCTGGGTGATGGCGTAGAGCCGCTCGCCGGTGTCGGTCAGGCGCACGGTGCGGCCTGCGCGCAGGAACAGCTCCACGCCGAAGCGCGTCTCCAGCGCCTTGACCTGGTCGGTCACGGTCGGCTGCCCGATATGCAGGTATTGCGCCGCGGCAGTGAAGCCGCCCGTCCGGGCGACCGCATGGAAGCAGCGGATCGACTTGTAGTACTGGTGGAACATGGGGTCTCGATGGGGGCTGGCCGCCGTTCTGCGCGGTGTGTGCGGCGAGTCTCCCACAGACGCGTGCCGTTGCGTACAGGGTTTCCCCGAGGCCGGCAGCGTGCCGGCGATCCATCGGTTTTGGCGCACCTCGCCGTCAAAGATGCGATTGGACCGGGGGTTTGGCGTCTCCCAAACTTCAGCCACCAGGAAACGCGGCTCAAGCTGCCGCCCAGGCTACCCAGAAAAGAAGTGAGGAGACCCCATGAACCATGCCTACCACAACCCCGTGTCGATCCATTGCGGGGCTGGCAGCCTTGACCGGCTCCCGGCCCTGCTGCACGGCCGGCGCGTCGTCGTCGTGACCTTTCCCGAAGCGCGCGCGCTGGGACTGGTGGCGCGGCTTGAAGCCCTGCTGGGCGCAGACCTTGCCGGGCTGATCGAAGATGTGCAGCCGAACCCGGATGTCGCCCAGCTGTCCGGCCTGTACAACCGCTTCTGGGAAGACGCCGACGCCTGCGACGCCATCGTTGCGGTCGGTGGCGGCAGCGCGATCGATACCGCCAAGGCGTTGATGGTAGGGACCAGGTCGGGCCGGTTCGATTCGCTGATCAGCCTGCTGGCGACCGGCAAGGCGTTCACGCCGGCGCAGGTCAAGCCGCTGATCGCGGTGCCGACGACTGCCGGAACCGGCAGCGAAGTGACGCCCTGGGCCACCATCTGGGACGCCGCGAACCAGAAGAAGTACTCGCTTCACCTGCAGGCAACCTGGCCCGAAGCGGCCATCGTGGATGCGGAGCTGATGATGTCGGTGCCGCGGGGCACCACGATCTCCACCGGGCTCGATGCCCTGTCCCACGCGCTGGAATCGATCTGGAACGTCAACGCCAACCCGATTTCCGACACCTTCGCGATTTCGGCGGTGGAGGACATCTTCGACACCTTGCCGGAACTGGTGCGCAACCTGGACGACATTTGCCTGCGTGAGCGCATGGCGCTGGCCGCCCTCAAGGCCGGAATGGCGTTCTCCAATACCAAGACGGCACTTGCGCACTCCATCTCCTACGAAATGACGCTGCGCCATGGCCTGCCGCACGGCATCGCGTGCTCGTTCACGCTGCCGATGGTGCTTGAAAAAGCCTGGGCACGCCGGCCCGACCGCGACCGCACGCTGCAGCGGCTGTTCGGGCCGGTGCTGGGCAACGGGCAGCAGCGGCTGCGCGCCTTCCTGCAGGACCTGGGCGTGAAGACCGAGTTTGCCGACTACGGCGTCTCCGACGACGAGGCCGGCGCCATGATCGCGCGTGCGCTGGACGGCGCCCGGGGCAAGAACTTCATCGGCGCTGTGCCGGCCTAGTGGCACGACCCCGGCCGACGGTGCCGCCGGCCAACACGAGCCCGCAATACGGGCCGACAATACAAGAGGAGACAAAAATGGAAACTGCCGATCGCATCCAGGCAGGGGCGTTCGTCGCTCCGGCCGAGCATTCGTTCCGGCGCGCCCAGTGGCGCATGCTGCTGGCCGCGATGTTCTGCTACTTCTTCTTCTACACCGGGCGGCAAACCTTTGGCTTCGCCATTCCCGGCATCCAGCAGGAATTCGGGTTTTCCAAGGAAGCGCTGGGCTGGGCCTCCACCTGCCTGCTGTGGTGCTACGCCATCGGGCAGGCCATCAACGGCAACCTGGGCGACAAGTTCGGCGGCCGCCGCGTGATGACCGCCGGCGCGATCCTGTCGTGCGCCGCCAACTGGGTGGTCAGCTTCGCCGTCGGCTTCAAGAGCCTGGCGATTCCCTGGGGCATCAACGGCTACTTCCAGGCCCTTGGCTGGGCGCCCGGCAGCCGGCTGCTGTCGAACTGGTGGGGCGCCGAAGAGCGCGGCAAAGTCTACGGCTTCTACGTGTTCGCGGCCGGCTGCGCCTCGGTGCTGTCGTTCGTCACCTCGATCGTGGTCGTGAACATCCTGCACCTGGACTGGCGCTGGATCTTCCGCCTGCCGGTGCTGCTGATGCTGGTGGGCGGCATCACCTTCTTCCTGATCGTGCGCGAGCGGCCGGAAGACCTTGGCTTCAAGTCGCCCGATACCGGCGTGGCCAAGGCCGAGGATGCGGAGAAGGCCACGGCAGTCGAGACCGATGCCGGCGAAAGCTCCTGGTCGCGCTACAAGGCCGTGCTGCGCAACCCGCGGCTGCTGGTCGCGGGCCTGTCGATCGGTTTCCAGAATGCCGCGCGCTATGGCCTGATCGTCTGGGTGCCGGTCCACTTCCTGGGCAAGAACTGGAAGAGCGCCGAGACCCTGATCGACCCGGCCTGGATCTCGGTGGCGCTGCCGGTGGGCATGGCCTTCGGCGCGCTGTCCAACGGCTGGATTTCCGACCGCCTGTTCGGCTCCAGCCGCAGCAAGGCCATCATGCTCTACATGGTGCTGGGTGCGATTGCCTCGATGATCATGTACCAGCTGCCCACGGGCATGGGCGCGATCGTCGCGCTGTTCCTTGCCGGCTTCTTCGTGTACGGCCCCGCCTCGTCCTTCTGGGCGCTGTGCCCGGACCTGGTCGGCGCCAGGCGGGCCGGCACCGCTACCGGCATCCTGAACTTCTTCTCGTACCTGCTCGCAGGCCTGGGCGAACCTCTGATCGGCCGCATCCTGGACCAGTCCGGCAATACCTCGCTGGTGTTCCCGATCGTGGCAACCAGCTGCATCATCAGCGCCGTGATCGCGGCCTTCATCCGCCGCTGAGCGCGCCGGGCCGGCAAGGCGCCGGCCCGCCCGCGACGGCTGCATCTCCTTCCACCCACTGCTCAAGACCCGCGAGGGCAAGCTCATGACCGCATTGCAAGCCACCCCCGAAATCCGCCACGAAGCGCTGCGCATCGCCGGCGAGAAGATCTACCGCGAAGAC
Source organism: Cupriavidus sp. FW305-46 (assembly GCF_058787075.1). Lineage (NCBI taxonomy): Bacteria > Pseudomonadati > Pseudomonadota > Betaproteobacteria > Burkholderiales > Burkholderiaceae > Cupriavidus > Cupriavidus sp. FW305-46. The sequence continues at coordinate 140,603 of NZ_JBYSZI010000002.1, read as the reverse complement.
GTGATCGAGGTGACCTATCCGTACACCGGCGAAGTCATCGCCACCGTGCCGAAGGCCACGCTCGACGACGTGCGCCGCGCCTACCGCATCGCGCGCGACTACCAGCCCACGCTGACGCGCTATGAACGCTACAAGATCCTGATGCGCGCGGGCGAGATCATCGCCTCGCGCCTGGATGAGATCTCGCGCACCATCACGCTGGAATCCGGCCTGTGCCGCAAGGATTCGCTGTACGAGGTGGGCCGCGCCTCTGACGTGCTGCTGTTTGCCGCCAACCAGGCGCTGGTCGACGACGGCCAGGTGTTCTCGTGCGACCTGACCCACCACGGCAAGAGCCGCAAGGTCTATACGCTGCGCGAGCCGCTGCTGGGCGTGATCACCGCGATCACGCCGTTCAACCACCCGTTGAACCAGGTGATCCACAAAGTGGCGCCGTCGGTGGCCACCAACAACCGCATGGTGCTCAAGCCCAGCGAGAAGACGCCGCTGGCGGCCTACCTGCTGGCCGATATCCTGTATGAGGCCGGGCTGCCGCCGCAGATGCTGTCGGTCATCACCGGCGACCCGCGCGAGATCGCCGACGAGATGCTGACGCACCCGGACGTGGACCTGGTGACCTTCACCGGCGGCGTGCCGATCGGCAAGTACATCGCCGCCACGGCCACCTACAAGCGCCAGGTGCTGGAGCTGGGCGGCAACGACCCGATCATCGTGATGGAAGACGCCGACCTGGAAGAGGCCGCCACGCTGGCCGCCAGCGGCTCGTACAAGAACTCCGGGCAGCGCTGCACGGCGATCAAGCGCATGCTGGTGCATGAGTCGGTGGCGGACCGCTTTGTCGACCTGCTGGTGGCGAAGACCGAAGCGCTCAGCTACGGCGATCCCATGGACCCGAAGGTGGACATGGGCACCGTCATCGACGAAGCCGCGGCGATCCAGTTCGAGGCGGTGGTCAATGAAGCGATTGCCGCCGGGGCCACGCTGCGCTACGGCAATATCCGGCGCGGCGCGCTGTATTCGCCGACGGTGCTCGATCATGTTGATCCCGAAATGACCGTGGCCAGGCATGAGACCTTCGGGCCGGTGTCGCCGGTGATCCGCTTCAGGGACATTGGAGATGCGATCCGCATCTCCAACGGCACCGCCTACGGCCTTTCGTCGTCGGTCTGCACCAACCGGCTCGACTACATCACGCGCTTTGTGCGGGAGCTGAAGGTCGGCAGCGTCAATGTGCGCGAGGTGCCGGGCTATCGCCTGGAGCTGACGCCGTTCGGCGGCATCAAGGACTCCGGCCTGGGCTACAAGGAAGGCGTGCTGGAGGCGATGAAGAGCTTTACCAACACCAAGACATATTCGTTGCCTTGGTAGTTAGCGCCCGGTCCTGGCGGTCACGGACTAAGCAGGCGTTCCTGTGCGTGCGGCGTGCCGTGGTTGCCGGCAGCCAGGAACGAAGTGTCTTCGCGCAGGGCGCCGGGCATGCCTGCCGGCGCGGCGCACAGCAGCGCGTTCATCTGGGACAGCTCGCGCAGGGTGTCCAGGTGCAGGGCGCTGGTTTCCACGCTTGCGGTACGGCGCTGCGCGACACGGGCAATGTGGCGGGCGGTGAAGCGCTCGGCGCGCGCCTGGAAGTCGCCGGCGCATTCGAGAAGCAACGCCGACGCTGCGCGGTCGTTGGCAACAAAGAGCGACATCCTGGTACGCAGGTTGGCCACCAGCATGTCGCAAAGTTCCAGCAGTTCGGCGCTGCCCTCGGCCGAGAAGCAGAAGTTGCGGGCGAGCTTGCGCTGGTCCAGGTCGACCAGGATCCGTTCGACGATATCGCCCGCGTACTCCAGGTTGATATTGACCAGCATGATCGCGTCCCAGCGTGCGGCATCCTCGCCGTCGAGGCTGCCGGCGTCGACGTCGGTCAGGTACATCTTGACGGAGGAATAGAGGTCGTCGATGCGGTCGTCCAGCGCGCGGCAGCGGGCGTTCGCGGCGCGGTCGTTGCCCACGATCGAGAGCTTCATGCCATTGAGCATCTCCTCGATCACGTCGCCGATGCGCACGACCTCGCGCGTGGCATTGCCCAGCGCGACGGACGGGTGCCGCAGGTCGCCCTGGCTCAGGTAGCGCGCGCCGCCGGGCGCCGCGTCGTCGTGCGCATCAGGCAGCCATCGGGTGCAGAGGGCCGCCACCGGATTGACAAACCAGATCAGCGTTGCGGCCAGGGTCAGGTTGAAGGCCATGTGGAAGTCGATGGCCATGGTGCCGGCACTGCTGCCCAGGCGCGCCAGCAGCCAGGGGATGGCGTCAAGCAGCGGCAGGAATGCCAGTATCCCCACGAACCGGAAGATCAGGTTCGCGAGCGATACGCGCCGGGCAGCAGGCGCACTGCCGGAATTGGCCAGGCAGGCTATCAGTCCACTGCCCAGATTGGCGCCGAGCACCAGCGGCAAGGCGGTGGCAGGGCCGATGACACCACCCATGGCCAGCGTTGCAGTCAGCAGTACCGCGGCCAGGCTGGAGTACGCGAGCAACGTCACAAGGGCGCCGATCACCAGCGCCAGCAGTGCGTCGTTGCCAAGCGAGGTGAAGATGGCGCGCACGATCTCGGCGTGCAGCAGCGGCGCGGCGTAGAGGCGGATCAGCTGCAAGGCCAGCGTGATCAGCCCCAGTCCCACGATGACTTCGCCGGCCTGTCCGCGCAGGCCGGCCTTGCCGGACAGGCGCAGGGCAATGCCGATCACCAGCAGCAGTGGCGAGAGCCAGGAGATATCGACCGACAGCAAGCGCGCCATCAGGCTGGTGCCGACGTCGGCACCGAGCACGATCGGCAGTGCCGCCGGCAACGAAACCAGGCCCCCTGCCACGAAGGCGCTGGTCATCAGCGCCGTCGCGCTGCTGCTCTGGATCAGCGCGGTCACGCCAAGCCCGGCCAGGAAGCCACGCGCGGGACTGGCCGTGCCCGCGGCCAGCACCAGCCGCAAGCGCGGCCCCAACAGCTCCAGCATGCCGTGGCGCGTCACATGCGCGCCCCAGATCAGTAGTGCGACCCCGGACATCAGGGAAAGCAGGATTTGCATGGCGCCGCCCCCTGGTGGTGGCTGTCTTCGCGGCCACCCTTATCTGCTTGTTGAGGAAGCGTGCCGGCCAGGCCGGCACACACCGGACTTAGTCCGCGTGGTTCAGCGCCAGCCGCAGGATGTCGAAATTGCGCAGCCGCTGGCCTGCGGGCGCAGTGACCTTGCGGTTGAACAGCAGCGGCACCTTCTGCTCGGACAGGCCGCCGTGCGAGCGCAGCGGGGCATCCAGGCCACTCAGGTCATGGCGCGCTGGCGTGGTGCCGAGCACGGTCAGGCGTTCGCTGACCACCACCAGGTCGCCGATGCGGTCGGGCGGCAGCTCGAAGCGCTCGCTGGCGGCGCGCTTGTCCAGCACCAGTTCGATCCCGGGCAGTGCGGCGATGGCTTCATGCACGGCCTGTTGATCGGTGCCGGCAGGCAGGTACACGGTCGCGTAGGAGCCCAGTGCGCCATGGTGGGCGACGTAGGGATCGGTGATCGGCAGCAGCACGCGCGTGGCGTCCGCGCCGAAACGCTCGTCCAGCACCTGCTGCAGGAACAGGATGTTGGCCTTGCCCAGCGAATCGGTCTTGGCATTCATGCCGTGGTCGGCGGTGACGCCGATGACCGCACCGAGCGCGTCCAGGCGCTGCAGGTAGCTGTCGATCATGGCGTAGAAGGCACTGGCCTGCGGCGTTCCCGGGGCATGCTTGTGCTGGATGTAGTCCGTGGTGGACAGGTACATCAGGTCGGGGCGGACGGTTTCCAGCAAGGCCACGCCGGCGGCGAACACGAACTCGGACAGGTCGGCGCTGTAGACCGAGGGCAGCGGCATGCCGACCTTGCGCAGCACGTCGTCGATGCCGTTGTCTTCGATGGTGGCCTGGTCGGCCTTCTCCGCCGAGAAGCAGATGCCCTTGAGGCCGTGGCCCAGCAACGCGCGCAGCTTGTCCTTGGCGGTGACCACCGCCACCGATGCGCCGGCCTGCGCTGCCGCGGCCAGCACGGTGGGGGCGCGCAGGTAGCGGGCGTCGTTCATCAGCACCTCGGCGCCGGCTTCGGTGTCGTAGAAGAAGTTGCCGCAGATGCCGTGCACCGACGGCGGCACGCCGGTCACGATCGACAGGTTGTTGGGGTTGGTGAACGATGGCACCACGCAATCGCCGGTCAGCACGGTACCGCGTTTGGCCAGGCTGGCGAAGAAGGGGGTGGCGCCCGCCTGCACGGCAAGGTTGATGTATTCCTGCTCGCAGCCGTCGATGCAGACGATGACGGTGGGGCGGGCGGGAAGCTGGTAGTGGTGGCCGTTGACCTGGATCTGGGTGCTCATGGCGTCTCTTGCGGAGGGATTGTGAATGGGATTTGCCTGAGACCCATGCTAAGTTAGGCGATAAGCTCTCACAATCGAGTTTATTTTCCAGATCCTGTCAGGAAATCTCACAATGCCGCACAAGCTGCCCCCGCTCAACGCCCTGCGCATCTTCGAGGTTGCCGCCCGCGCCGGCAGCTATTCGGCGGCCGCGCGCGAGCTGCACCTGACCCATGGCGCGGTCAGCCGGCAGATCGAGATCCTGGAGCAATGGCTGGGGCAGCCGCTGTTTATCCGCCAGGGCCAGCGCATGGTGCCGACTGTCCACGCGCAGGCGTTCGCGCGCGAGATCAGCACGGCGTTCGACCAGATCAGCGCCGCTTCCGAGCGCTATGGCCGCATTGCCACGCGCAAGGTGGTGCGCGTCAATGCCCCGGCAACCTTTGCCATGCGCTGGCTGATCCCGCGGCTGGATGATTTCCGGCGCCAGCAGCCGGAGGTCGATGTGCGTGTGTCGACCGCCTTCAGCAACGAGGCGGGATTCAACGGCACCTTTGACGTGGCGATACGGCGCACCCTCGAACGTGGCGAGCAGTTCGAGTCAGTGCCGATCTTTTCGGAGTACCAGACGGTGATCGCCAGTCCGGCGATACTGGAGCAGGTGCCGTTGCAGGGTGTCGAGGACCTGGTGGAGGGCGTCTTCCTCTATACGGAGACCCGGCCGGGAAGCTGGGAATCGTGGCTGCAGCAGGCGGGACATGCCTCGCTGCTGCCGGTGCGCACGCTGCGCTTCGACCATTTCTTTGTCACGCTGCAGGCGGTGGTGGACAGCCTTGGCTTTGCCATCGGCACCTTTCCGACCCTGGAAACGGACCGCGCGGGCGGGCGCATTGCGACGCCGTTTGCCGCTATCCGCGCACCGGGCAATACCTATCATGCGCTGGTGCCGCGCGATGCCGACAAGCCGCTGCATCTGCGCGCGTTCCTGGAGTGGCTGCAGCAGCAGGGGCAGGCGGCCGCGGCGACCTGAAGCGGCGCGCGCCGGGGAAGCGGGGTGAGGGTGGCGCGCGGCCCGCGCGATGCGGGCCTGCGCTGAGACGGGAGCTCAGGCCCCGTCGAGGAACGCGCTGCGCTGGCCCAGGCGCGAGCCGAGCGCATCGGGGGCCAGGCTCATGCTGGCGGGGTCCACGGCCGAGGCGGGGCTGCCTGCCATGGTCGGGTCGGCGGCTGCCGGCGCCATGCCCGGCTGGGCCGCCTGCACCGGAGCCTGGGCATAGCTGCCGCCCGCTGCGGGTGCCACCTGGGCCGACGGCGCTGCCGACGGCATGGCTTGCACAGGCTGGGCGGACTGCACCGGCTGAGTGGATTGCATCGGCTGCATCGGCTGCGTCATTGGCATCGGCTGGCTCGGCTGCAGGGGCTGAGCCTGCTGCGCAAACAGCGGGTAGGACGCGATCATCGCGCCAGCCACGACCAGGGATTTCGCCAGATGTTGCTTCATTCGTGTACCTCCTAGAACGCCTACAGGCAAGGGAACAGTCACTGTAGCGCCGCGGCACCTGACATTCTGTTTGATTTTGCAACGGTCGTTAACCAGCCTTGCCATCGCGGCCAGGGCAGGTTAATTGCGCGCGCGGCCTGCAAATCTTGCGCGGCCGTCAACGCCGGGCCAATCGCTTGAGCGCCGCGGGGTCCAGCAGTTCGATCTGGCGGTACTCGCGGCGGATCAGGCCCGCGTCTTCCCACGCCTGCAGGTACTTGGCCACGGTCTGGCGCGAGCGGTTGACCATGTCGCCAAGGTCCTCAGCGCTGATGCGCACGACATGGTCGGTGCGGTCGGCCAGTTCCAGCAGGCGCGCCGCCATGCGCGCGTCGATGGGCGCCTGCGCCGCGCTTTGCGCGTGGTCGAACGCTACGCGCAGGCGCGCGCAGATCTGCTGCACGATCAGCTGCATGCCTTCCGGATGCGCGGCCAGGATGCGGTGGAAGTCGCGCTGGCTCAGCACCATCAGTTCCGTGTTGCCGACGGCGAAGGCGTCGTGCGTGCGCGGCTTGCCGTCCAGCAGCGAGATCTCGCCGAACCAGCGGCCACGCCCGATCACCGAGTACACCGACTCGCGCCCGCCCGTGCTGACCCGGCTCATGCGCACCCGGCCCGACAGCACCATGCAGAAGTAGGTGGGCGGATCGCCGCGCGCGAAGATCATCTCGCCGTCGCCAAAGCGCAGGCGGCGTGCGGCGTTCGCCACGGCATCGAGCACGCCCGGCGGCGCATTGCGCAGCCAGCCGCTGGCCAGCACGCTGCGCGGCAGCGTGCGCACCGGCTCCACCGCTCTCGATCCACTCTTCACATCAGCCTTCACATCGCTCTCCTGCTGGAGCCGAGATTGTCCAATACTTAACAGACTTTGGCGCGGTGCGCCCGGACAATGCATCGATTCAATGACTCACATGCCCCGGGGAGGTGTACGCATATGGCGCAAATCCAGCTCGTCGATTCAATCAGGGACCGCGTCTCCGACGCCGAATGGCAGATGCGCGTGGACCTGGCGGCCGCGTACCGCCTGGTCGCCCACTTTGGCTGGGACGACCTGATCTTCACCCATATCTCGGCACGCGTGCCCGAAGCGCCGGACCAGTTCCTGATCAACCCGTACGGGATGATGTTCGACGAGATCACGGCATCGAGCCTGGTCAAGGTCGACCACGAAGGGCAGCCCGTGCTGGAAACGCCGTATGACGTCAACCCGGCCGGCTTCATCATCCACAGCGCCGTGCATGAGGCGCGCCCCGAAGTCGGCTGCGTGATGCACACGCATACCTCGCACGGCGTCGCCGTCTCGGCGCAGCAGGCGGGCCTGCTGCCGATCTCGCAGCAGTCGATGTTCGCGCTGACCGGGCTGGCGTACCACGACTATGAGGGCGTGGCGCTGCGCGAGGACGAAAAGGCGCGGCTGGTGGCCGACCTGGGCCGCTGCAAGCAGATGATCCTGCGCAACCATGGCCTGCTGACGTGCGGGCGCACGGTATCCGATGCTTTCCTGACCATGTACACGCTCGAGTCCGCCTGCCGCATCCAGATCCTGGCGCAAAGCGGCGGCACGCCGCTGACCATGGTGCCCGAAGCCGCCAGCGCCAACATGGGCCAGCAGGCGCGCCAGGCCACCAAGGGCAAGGGCTCCAACCTGGCCTGGCCGGGCCTGCTGCGCCGCCTCGACCGCATCAACCCTGACTACCGCAACTGACCATGGCCATCCTCGTTCACCTGCCGTCGTTCATGGCGGTTCCCATCACTGCCGCGCTGCGCGAAGCCGCGCCGGACATCACCGTGTGGAACGGCCGCGAGGCCGCCGTCGTGGAACAGGTCGAAGCCATCATCGCCTGGGGCCTGAAGCCCGGCGTGCTGCCGGCCTACCCTAAGCTGCGGCTGGTCTGCGCCGCCACCGCGGGCGTCGACAAGCTGCTGGCGGCGCCGGACCTGCCGCCTGGCATGCCGGTCACGCGCATCGTCGATCCCGGCCAGCAGACCGGCATCGCCCACTACGTGCTGGCGATGGCGCTGCGCCATACCCGCGCGCTCGGCCGGTACGCCGAACAGCAGCGCCGCGGCGAATGGAAGCGCCACCCGGGGCGCGATGTGTCGCGCTGCCGCGTGGGTGTGCTGGGGCTGGGCGAGATCGGCAGCGAGGTGGCGCGCATGTTTGCCGCCATCGGCTACCCGGTCAGCGGCTGGAGTCGCAGCGCCAAGCATCTGCCCGGCGTGACCGACTTCACCGGCGACGACGGGCTGGATACGATGCTGGCGCAGAGCGAGATCCTGGCCTGCACGCTGCCGCTGACGCCGCGCACCGAGGGCATGCTGAACCGCCAGACGCTGTCGCGGCTGCCCAAGGGGGCGTTCCTGATCAACGTCGGGCGTGGCGAGCATGTGGTCGAGCCCGACCTGGTCGCACTGATCGACGAAGGCCACCTTGCCGGCGCGGCGCTTGACGTGTTTGCCAAGGAGCCGCCCGCGGCGGACGATCCGGTCTGGACCCATCCCCGCATCGAGGCCACGCCGCATATCGCGGCCGACCCCTCGTACGAACTGGTGGCGCGGCAATGCATCGACAACCTGCGGCGCGCGCGCGACGGGCGTGAACTGTTGAACCAGGTGGACCGGCAGGCGGGCTACTGAGGGCCCGGCGTGCCGGTCCGTCCGGATGGCTATGTCACGCTCACATCGGCGGTGCCGGCCGCCACCTCCAGCAGCCGCGTGCTCGCCGTGGCAGGTAGCGCCGGAGCCGTGCCGCCTTCGAGCAGCTTGAGCGTATGGAAGGTGCAGCTCAGCTTCTCGGGCGTCAGGGTGACCAGCGCGTAGCCCTCGGCGTTGGAGTCGGCGTGGCGCAGCCACGCGTTGAAGGCGCGCAAGGTGGTGTCGAAGGTGTTCACCACCGCGCCGCCCACGTTGCTGTAGACCAGTTCACGCAGCGCGGCGAAGGCCTGGTCGTTGTCGACGATCGAGCGGAATGAACTGAGCAGGGAGTTGCTAGACAGACCGGCCGTGACCAGGTCCACCATCACCGGCGCTGGCGTCGGCGCATCGTAGTCGTCCATCACCTGGCCGGCAAAGAAGGCGTGGATATCGCCGCTCAGCGCCACCACATTGCGCACGCCGTTGTTCTTCAGGAACGCCATCAGGTTCTTGCGCTCGGCGTTGTAGCCATCCCACTGGTCGGCATTGAGGATAAAGCGGTCGAGCAGCGCGATGGCCGGCAACCGGCTTTCGATCAGCGGCTTGATGTTGGCATCGAACGCGGCGCTGTCGATGCCGACCTGCGCCAGTACATTGCGCAGCGCCGTGTAGGCCAGGTTGGCATAGGTGCCGGCGGTCTTGGCCGCGCGCAAGTCGTCGGCCAGCGCATTGGCAATGGCGCTCTCCAGCGAGGACAGGGCATTGTTGGCCAGCACCAGCGCCCTGGCGATCAGCCGCGCCACCGCCTGGATCACATCCACCTGCATGCGCAACAGCGACAGCTGGTTGGCCCACAGCTTCCACGTGGTGGCGTCGGCGCCGACGCGGTCCTGCCACCACGCGCGCTGCGCATCGCCCAGCATCGACACCGGTGTCAGCGTGCCGCCGGCGGCGGCAATCTTCTGCGCTTCGGCCGCGGCCAGTGTCTCGGCCGGGACGAAGTACAGCGCGCCGACTGCGCGGCCGGTGGTTTGCTCGGAGATGATGTGGTCGGCACGGTACAGGCGCTCGTCGGTCATCAGCAGGGTGGCGAGATTGCCGAAGGTGAACGAGCGATAGATCTGGATGTTCTGGAACGACGGGTTGTTGACGTCCAGGCTGACATCGGCCGGCATGAACTCGAACCACGCCTGGTTGGCAGCGCGCCGGCGCGCGGTGCGCGGCGTCAGGTCGTCGTCGGAGTCGTAGGTCTGCCGGTCCTGCCAGCAATTGTCGGCGAACTCATGGTCGTCCCAGATCGCAATCATCGGGAACGCGGCATGCAGGGCCTGCAGGCGCGCGTCGGTGCGATAGCTGCGGTACAGGTGGCGATAGTCGTCCAGCGTGGTGGCGTAGACGCTGCCGTCCGGCAGCGCGGTGCCATTGGGCAGCTGCAGCACGCCGTGGCGATCCTCCACATTGCCGGCGCGCGAGCCGCCCGGGACGGCCTCGTAGATGTAGTCGCCGACATGGACGATGAAGTCCAGCTCCTGCTGCGCCAGTTCTTCCATGCCGGCCCAGTGGTTGGCATTCCAGTCCTGGCAGCTGACAAAGGCGAAACGCAGCTGTGACAAGGGCGTGCCGGCCGCTGCCGCGGTGCGGGTGCGGCCGACGGTGCTGGGGCGGTTGCCCAGCAGGAAGCGGTAGTAGTAGCGGGTGCCGGGGCTCAGGCCCGTGACCTTGTTGCGGATGGTGTAGTCCCAGTCCGGCAGGGCCATCAGCGGTTGATTGACCAGCAGGCTCGGCGGCGGGAAGTCAGGCTGCGTCGACACCTGCAGCCGCACCACCACCGGCCGCTTGCCGTTGCTGCCTTCCACCCGCGTCCATACCACCACGCTGTCGGGCTTGGGATCGCCCGAGGCGACGCCATGGACGAAATTGAAGTTCTCCGGATTGCCGGTGTCGGGTTCCGGGTCGTCGCCGCCGCCGCAGGCGCTCAGGCCGCCGGTGGCAACGGTGACGGTCAGGAAACTTCCCCATTTGAGAAACTGTCGGCGGTCCATGGCGCTCCTCCTGTGCTTGCGGTCTCGGTCCACGCAGCGCGCAGCCGCGGCCACGATGCCGCTTGCGGCACCAGGATTCGTGGGGGCGTGCTGGTTGCTGAATGCATACTAGTGGCTGGCCTGCACGCTCGCCGTCGGTGAGGTTCCGACATCGATATAGGAGGAAGTCGACTGGTTCGTGCCGGCGCTGGCGCACCGCGCACCACCGTTGCTGGCGCGATCGGCAAGTCGGCATGCATTGCCTGCGACGCGGCCTAGACTGAAAGCAAAAGATTCGGACGCGAGGGCATCATGGCGTACGACAGCATCCTGGTCCATCTCGACGGCAACCGGCAGGCCATGCAGCGCTTGCAGGTTGCGGCACGCCTTGCCACCGCCAGCCAGTGTCCGCTGATCGGCCTGCTGGCCGGGCGCGTGCCGGACCCCAGCTGGTTCTACCGCATGAACAATGCCCAGCGCTGCCTGGCCGAAGACCAGGAGCGGCGCCGGCTGCAGCGCGAGAACATGCGTTGTGCCTTTGAGGCCGCCACGCGCGAGCTGGCGGTTGCCTGCGACTGGCGCATCGTTGAGCGCGATCCGGTGCCACTGGCGCTGCGCGAGGCGCGCGAGGCCGGCCTGATCGTCTCCGGCCAGTACGACGCCGACAACGCTGAAGGCCCGGTGGCGCGGCAGCTGTTGGAGGCGCTGCTGCTTGAGAGCGGCCGGCCGGCGCTGGTGGTGCCCTGTTCCGGCGCTTTCGCCACCGTGGGCACACGCGTGCTGGTGGCCTGGAATGGCAGCCGCGAGGCCGCGCGTGCCTTGCACGACGCGCTGCCGCTGATGGCCGGGGCACGCGCGCGGGTGCTGGGCGCCCATGCCGCCAGGGAGCCGCGTGCCGATGCCACTCCGGTCAGCCACGCCGTGCACGTGCTGGCGCGACAGGGTGTGGCAGTTGAGGTGGAGCACGGCCCGGGCGGTGGCGACCTGGCCATCGGTGAGCTGATCCTGTCGCGAGCGTCGGACTTTGGTGCCGACCTGATCGTGATGGGCGCCTACGGCCACGGCCGGCTGCGCGAGCTGGTGCTGGGCGGCGTGACCAGGGTGGTGCTGGAGTCGATGACGGTGCCGGTGCTGTTCTCGCACTGAAGCGCAGCGCCACGATTCCGGCAAGCCGCGCCAGAACAGCGTCCCCTGGTGGTCTTCAGTCGACCGTGATGTGGTTGGCCTGGATCACCTTGCCCCACACGCCCACGTCGTCGCGCACGGTCCGCGCGAACTGCTCGGCACTCCTGGCGGGCGCCATGCCCATGTTCAGCTGCAGGAAGCGCTCGCGCATGGGCGCGTCAGCCAGCAGGCGGGTCACTTCCGCATTGAGCCGCTGCACGATGGCGGCACTGGTGCCGGCCGGCGCGAACAGGCCATACCAGCTGTCGGTATCGAACGGGTAACCTTGTTCGGTCATGGTCGGCACGTCCGGCGTGGCCGGCGCGCGGCGCGTGCCGCTGATGGCCAGCGCGCGCAGCTTGCCGGCGCGGATCAGCGGCAGCGACGACGAGGTATCGACAAAGGCCACCTTGACCACGCCGCCCTGCATGTCGGTCAGGATCTGCGCCACGCCCTTGTACGGCACGTGGCGCAGCTTCATGCCGGTCTGCATCTTGAGGGCTTCCATGGTCAGGTGGCCGCCCGAGCCGATGCCCCACGAGCCGTAGTCGTATGCATCCGGGCGCTTGAGCACGTGGGCGACGAACTCCTTGAGCGTGCGCGCCGGGAAGTCCGGCGTCACCACCAGGAAATTGCCGCCCGCGCCGACCTGCGCCACCGGCAACAGGTCGCGCAGGCCGTCATAGGGCAGCCTGGGCTGCAGGGTCTGGTTGATCACCACCGTGGCGGCATAGGTGAACAGCAGCGTGTAGCCGTCGGGGCTGGCCTTGGCCACGGTATCGTTGCCGATGATGCCGGTCGCGCCGGGCTTGTTGTCGACCACGATGGTCTGGCCCAGCGCCTTGCCGAGCGATGCGGCCAGCGCGCGCGCGAACAGGTCGGTGCCGCCGCCGGGCGGGGCCGGCACCACCAGCCGGATGGGCTTGGCGGGCCAGGCATTGCTGGCGCACAGCGGGCCGGCCGCCGCGCCAAGACCGAGTGCGGCAAGCGCGCGCAGCACGTCGCGCCGGCGCGCGTTGCCAGGCAGTTCCGTCGGAACCGGGTTCATTGCTTGTGGCATGGCGTCTCCCTAGGGCCTGTTCACATATAAAACGTGCGCGCGCAAGGGGGATACGCGGCGCAGGGCTAGGCGCCAGTCGCGCCGCTTGGTCATTCCAAGCAAGCGGCTGGCAACGACGCCATGCGCCGCGTATCCCCCTTGCCCTTCGGGTTGGCCCGAGCCGGGGCCATCTACTTTGTCGGGCGCCTTGCAAAGGGAATGACCCTTTGCGGCGACGCCCTTCGCGTAGCTGACCCCGGCTCGGGCCAACGCGCGTACGTTTTATATGTGAACAGGCCCTAGTGCATGCCGAAGTTGTCCGCCGCGTCGCTTTCCAGCGCGTCGGCGGCCGCGCCATACAGGCTGCGCGACACATAGCTGCGGATCTGCGTGGCGCGCTGGCGCAGCCAGGCGGCCTTGAGCTGGCGGGCCTCGCGCACGGTGGGCGTTTCATCGGGCGCCAGCGCCAGCACGTCGATCACGTGCAGCGCCAGCTGCGTGTCGCCGCGCGCGGCCAGGGCCTGCGCGTGGCGGATCAGTGCGCCGTGGTCGGCGACGGCCGCGGCGATCTCGGCCGCCGCCCGCTGCGGCGCGGCCGGATGCAGCGTGGTGGCATTGCGGTCCCACCAGCCGTTCTCCGAGCGGTAGATGTCGCGCGCGATGTAGCTGGGGTCGCCATAGGTGGGGCGCATCCAGGGCTGGTCGAACAGCTCAGCCGGCGGCTTGAGCGCGGCCAGCACCTGGCGTTCATTGCAGCCGGCGTTCATCAGCCGCACCACCTCCGCGCGCAGCCAGCGCAAGGCCCTGGCGGTCTGGCACAGCACGCGCTGGCATTCGTCCTCGCCCTGCAGCGTGGCGCCGAACTCTCGCACCACGGTGCGCGGCTGCAGGCCGGCCAAACGTTCCAGCGTATCGGCCCAGCGCACGGTGTCGCGCATGGTGCGGAAGGGGGTGCCGATGTTCGGGATCGAATCGATCACCGCGGGGCCGCCGTACAGCAGGCGCCGGCCCGGCAGCCAGACCGCCACGGCGTCGTCGGTCTCGGACGGTGCCCACAGGATTTCGGCGCGCCGCTCGCCCCGGCCCAGCGTCAGGCCATCGGCAAAGGTCTCGGTGGGTTCGATGTGGACCAGCTTTCCCGCCAGCGCGCCGGCCGGCTGGCGGAACTGGATCTCCGCCATGCGCTCCTGCATGCGCTGGGTCTCGCGGTAGCGCGCCTGCCGCGCCAGCACATTGACGTGGGCCAGCACCCGCGGCGCGGGCTCGCCGCGCGCGGCGGCGTGGTCCAGCCATTGCTGCAGGCCGGCGTTGTAGCCCATATGGCCGTGGCTGTAGCAGATGGCCAGCACCGGCAGCCCGGTCTGCGTGCGCAGCGCCTCGATCATGCCGCGCGTGACGCGCCCGCCGGGACCGCTGTCGACCACCAGCAGGCCGCCACCCACGTCGGCGACAAAGCTCTGCCCTTGCCCGTGCAGCAGCCACACGCCGTCGCCAACGCTTTCGATACCGGTGCCAGTGACCAGTGCCGCCGGCCGGTCCTCAATGTCCTGCATGCTTGCCTCCTCAGCGAACCAGGTCGCGTCCAGCGCAACTGTCACGCAAGAAGGGGCATCCCGGGGATTGGGGAAAGTCCCGCCGGGATGCGGCGTACCGGCCGCAAACCAAGCGCCGGTGCGGCCCGGCGGAGGTTTTGGAATTTCAGGTGTAAACCGCTGGTTAGCACCGCGCGGGTGCAGGGAGTTCCCCGCCGGCGCGCGCTGCGGTAGCGGCTGCCTTCAGTCCAGTCGGCGCAGCGGACTGTCAGGCAGGTTGGACAGATAGTGGACTTCACGCCGCAGCAGGGTGGCGAACTGCGCCGCCACCGGCGTCATCGGCGAATCGGCGCGGTAGATCAGGCTGACGGTGTGGCTGGGCAGCTTGTCCTCGATCGGCAACGGCACCAGGCCATTGGCGGCCAGCCGGCCGGCCACCATCTGGCGCGGCAGCATGCACAGCAGGTGGCGGTCCTGCATCAGGTGCTCGATCATGCCGATGGTGTCGCAGCGCACCGCCACGCGCGGCAACGGCAGATCGCGTTCACGGAAGGCATCGAGGATGGCGGCGCCCGGGCCGTGCATGCGCTGGCCGGTCAGGATCCAGTCCGAGCCGATCAGTTCGCGCAGGCTGCGGGCGTTGCGCAGCGGATGCTCGCGGTGCGCCATCACGACCGAGTCGTTGTTGTAGAGCGGCTCGCAGGTGAATTCGCGCTCGATGCCCTCATCCGGGACCGGGCTGACTGCCATGTCCATCACGCCCGAGCGCAGTTCGTCCAGGTGGGTCGGGTAGCCCCAGCTGTCAATGCACACCAGCACGTCGGGATGCTGCACGCGAAAGCGCTTGACCACCGCGGGCAGCAGCACATGCGCCGGGCCGCGGGTGGTGCCGACGCGCACCACGCCGTTGCGCGCGCCCAGCATCTGCGCCATTTCCTCGCTGGCCTTGCGGGCCTCGGTGGCGATCAGCCGCGCGCGCCGCAGGAAGGCGTCGCCGTAGCGCGACAGCACCACGCCGCGGGTTGTGCGGGTCAGCAGCGGCACATGCAGCTCCTCTTCCAGCTGGCGGATGCTCTTGGTCAGTGCCGGTGCCGACACGTCGCGCGCACGGGCCCCGGCGCGGATGCTGCCGTGCTCGGCCACGGCGATGAAGTCCTGGACTTGGCTCAGACGCATGGATTTGGCTCCACTCAAACGACGCACTGGGCGCACAGCATAGCGGCATTCCGGCGGGTTCGGGATAACCCCAGGGTGCTAACCGCTGGTTTGCACCGAAGCAGTTTTGGCATCTGCCGTGATGCGCCGTGCCAACGCATGATCGCTCCACATCGTCGCAAACCGCCGGCAGCGCCGGCATCTTCCAGGAGTGGGATCGCATGGCGAACCGGCAAGACCTGCCGCTGGCAGGCATACGCGTGGCGGAGTTCGGGCAGTTCATCGCGGCGCCGGGTGCGGCCATGATGCTGGCCGACCTGGGCGCCGACGTGGTCAAGGTGGAGGCCTTGCGCGGCGACAGTGCGCGGCGCTTTGACGGCACCAGCCCGCAGAGCCCGATGTACCTGGCCTACAACCGCGGCAAGCGCGGCATCGCGCTGGACCTGCGCACGCCCGGCGGGCTGGACGCCGCACGGCGGCTGGCGCTGGCCAGCGACGTGGTGCTGCACAACACCCGCGCGGGCGTGATGGAAGCGCTGGGGCTGGACGCCGCCACGCTGCGCGCGGCGCGTCCCGACCTGATCCATGCCTCCATCAGCGGCTTCGGCACACGCGGGCCGTCGCGCACGCGGCCCGGGCTGGATATTGCCGCGCAGGCCGAGAGCGGCATGATGTCCGTGACCGGCGAGGCCGGCGGGCAGCCGCTGAAGGCCGGCTTCGCGCTGATCGACGCGGCCACCGCGCTGGCGACCGGCAACGCCATCCTGGCGGCGCTGTTCCGGCGCGAGCGCACCGGCGCCGGCGAGACTATCGAGACCTCGCTGCTTTCGGTCGGCGTGCAGATGCAGGCCCAGCTGTGGGCCGAGTACCAGTGCTCCGGCGCGCTGCCGGTGCGCAGCGGCAACAGCCAGCCCAAGGCGGCGCCGGCCGCGGATGTGATCGCGGTGGCGGACGGGCATATCGTGCTGTCGGCCTATCTCGACGAACACTGGACGCGCCTGTGCGAGGCCATCGGCCAGCCGGCGCTCGCGCAGGACGCGCGCTTTGCCTGCAATGTGCTGCGCGTGCAGAACCGCCCGGCGCTGCTGGCCATCCTGCACGACGCCATGCGCCACCTGAGCGGCGACGCCGCCCGTGCGCTGCTGGAGCGCCACCAGGTGGTGGTGGGCGTGGTGCGTGACTATCACCAGGTCAACGCGAGCGCCGACGTGCGCGCCAGCGGCGTGCTGCAAGCCGTTGACGACGGCGAGGGCGGCCAGCTGGAGCTGCCGGGCCTGCCCTTCACCATGGCCAGCATGCCGGCAGGGGCGATGCCCGCGGTGCCGCGCCTCGGCCAGCATACGACCAAGGTGCTGGCCGAACTTGGCTACAGCGCCGCGGAGATTCACACCATGGCCCGCGCCGGCGCGATCGGCGTGGAACAAGCCCAGCAGGAGCCCGCATGAACACCCCCCAAGCCCCCGTACTGCTGCAGCGCCATGCCGGCTGGGCCGAGGTGGTGCTGAACCGCCCGGCCCGCCGCAATGCCGTCGACATGTCGCTGGCCCGCGCGCTGGGCGACGCCATCGAGACCCTGGCCGCCGACGACAGCGTGCGCGCCGTGCTGCTGCGCGGCGCCGACGGCGCCTTCTGTTCCGGCCTGGACCTGCAGGCACTGCAGGCGGAGCCGGGCGGGCTGGCCGCGTTTGCGCCGGTCTGGGAGCGCGTCCACCTGGGCCTGCTGCAAAGCCGCAAGGCATGGATCGTGGCGCTGGAGCGCCATGCCATCAACGGGGGGGCGGCGCTGGCGCTGGCCGGCGACCTGCTGGTGTGCGGCGCCGGGGCCTTCCTGCAGATCGGCGAGATCCGCCTGGGCATGGCGGCGCCGCGCAATGCCGACTGGCTGGCGCTGCGCCATTCCGAGGCCGTGGCCGCGCGCCTGTGCCTGCTTGGCGACCGCGTGCCCGCGCCGGAGTTGCTGCGCCTGGGCATTGCCACCGAACTGGTCGAAGACGCCGAGGTGCTGGACCGCGCGCGCGGCCTGGCCGCCACCATCGGCGGCTTTCCGGTGGAAGGCGTGGCCGCGATCAAGGGCGGCATGCGCGCCGCGACGAGGCGCATGGCATCTGCTGCGCGCGACAAGCATTCCTGAGGACCGATATTTCCATGACAGATTCCATCACCACCGACGACGACGCGTCGCTGCAGGATTTCCGCCGCGAGGTGCGCGAGTTCGTCGCCCGGTCGCTGCCCCATGCCGTGCGCGAGAAAGTCCGCCTCGGACTGGAACTCAGCAAGCCAGAGCTGGTCGACTGGCAGCACCGGCTGGCCGAACGCGGCTGGCTGGCGCCGCACTGGCCGCCTGAATGGCAGGGCTGCAACTGGAGCGCCGAGCGCCGCGCCGCGTTCCAGGAAGAACTGGTGCTGGCGCACGCGCCCGAGAGCGGCGGCATCACCTTCGAGATGATCGGCCCGATCCTGATCCGCTACGGCACGCCGGCGCAGCAACAGTACTTCCTGCCGCGCATCCTGAACCAGGAGCACTGGTGGTGCCAGGGCTATTCCGAACCGAACGCCGGCTCCGACCTGGCGTCGCTGAAGACGCGTGCGGTGCGCAGGACGCGGCCCGACGGCACCGAGGTCTACGTGGTCAGCGGCAGCAAGATCTGGACCTCCTACGCGCAGTACGCGGACTGGATCTTCTGCCTGGTACGCACCGATACCGAGGCGCGCGCGCAGCAGGGCATCAGCTTCCTGCTGATCGACATGCGCAGCCCCGGCGTCAGCGTGCGGCCGCTGGTGGGCATCCATGGCTGGCACCTGTTCAACCAGGTGTTCTTCGACGAGGTGGAAGTGCCAGTGCAGAACCTCGTCGGCGAAGAGAACGCCGGCTGGACCATCGCCAAGTCCCTGCTCGAGCATGAGCGGCTGAACCTGGCGCGCGTGGCGGAGAACCGCCGCCGCCTGGCCAAGGTGCGCGCCATCGGCGACGAGCTGGAGGAGGGCGGCCAGCCGCTGTCGCAGCGCCCGTGGTTTGCACGCCGGATGCGCGCGCTGGAGGTGCGGCTCGAAGCGCTGGCTGCAACCGTGCTGCGCTTTCGCAAGCGCGCGCGCGCCGGCGAAACGCTGGGGCCGGAGACCGGCATGCTCAAGCTGCTGGGCAGCCGGCTGATCCAGGACATCGAGAACCTGGCGGTCGATGCGCTGGGGCCGGACACGCTGGCCTATGACCGCGCCGCGCACTTCGAGCCCGCCGTGCCGCAAGCGGGCCAGTCGGCGTACGCCGCGGCGGCATCGGCGCGCCGCTTCGTCACCCGCGGCTACACCATTGCCGGCGGCTCCAGCGAGATCCAGCACGAGCTGCTGGCCAAGCAGGTGCTGGGCCTGTAGTGGCTCCAATCGTGCCCGCAATTCAGGACAAGGACTGAACACATGAGCGATTCAACGGACGATCGCCGCATGCTGCAGGAAAGCGTGCGGCGCTATGTCGAGCGCGGCTACGGCTTCGAGCAGCGCCGCGCGGCGCTGGCCGAGCCCGATGGCTTCTCGCGCAAGCACTGGCAGGCATTTGCCGAAATGGGCTGGCTGGCCGTGGGGCTGCCCGAAGCCTGCGGCGGCCTGGGCGATGCCGCGGACCAGGCCCTGCTGGCCGAGGAACTGGGCCGCGCCCAGCCTGCCGAGCCCTGGTTGGCCAATGCCGCGCTGTGCGCGCCGCTGCTGGCCGCCTGCGGCGATCCCGCCCACGCCGCGATCGCGGCGGCGATGGCCGAGGGTGGCGCGATGCTGGCGCTGGCCGCATGGGAAACGCAGGGACGCTATGACGCTTTCGATATCAGCACCACCGCGCAACAGCATGAGCCGGGGCAATGGACGCTGGACGGCCGCAAGACCCTGGTGCTGGGCGGCGGCAGCGCCGCGGTGCTGCTGGTGCTGGCACGTAGCGGCGGCCAGCGCCGCGACCGCGACGGCCTGACGCTGTTCGCGGTGCCGGCCGACACGCGCGGCATCAGCGTCGATGCGCTGCCGACCTACGACGGCCGCCAGACCGCCAGCGTGACGCTGCGCCGCGCGACCGTGCCGGACAGCGCGCGCATCGGCCCGGTGGACGGCGCCTGGCCGCTGGTGGAAGCCGCCATCGACCAGGCCACGGTGATGGCCTGCGCCGAAGCCGTGGGCACCATGTCGCGCGCGTTCGACCTGACCCGCGACTACCTGGTGACGCGCGAGCAGTTCGGCCGCGCGCTGACGGCCAACCAGGTGATCCGGCACCGGCTGGTGGACCTCTATGTCAGCGTCGAGCAGGCACGCGCCATCACCGAGCTGGCGGCCAACGCCCTGCATGGCGATGCGGTGGCGCGCATGCGCGCGGTATCGCATGCCAAGGCCTTTGTCTCGGATGCCGGGCGCGCGCTCGGCGAAGACGTAGTGCAGCTGCACGGTGCGGTGGGCATGACCGACGAGATGGAAATCGGCCACTGCTACAAGCGCCTGGCAGCCCACGCCAACCTGTTCGGCGATGCCGACTGGCACTACGAACGGCTGGCGGCACTCGATCACGCCGCGCAGGCGCAAGCCTGAGCCGGTTCAGCCAGGGCGCCCGGGCCGGTGCCCGGTGCGCCCACCCATGACACGCCGGCAACGCACCGGCATGCGCGGCCAATGCGCCGCAACGGAGACAGGAATATGAGCAGCCAGCACACTGGCGCCCGCAGGGCTTGTGCCACGCGCATAGCAGCCCTGGCCGCGGCGCTGGCCCTGGCGGGCGCCGCCAGCGCGCACGCCGAGGCCCCATACCCCAGCAAGCCCATCCGCATGGTGCTGCCCTCGGGCGCGGGCACCGTGACCGACCAGACGGCACGGCTGGTGGCCGAGCGCCTGACCGCCGCGCTCAGGCAGCCGGTGGTGGTCGACAACCGCCCCGGCGCCAACGGCATCATCGCCAACGAGACCGTGGCGCGCGCCGCGCCCGACGGCTACACGCTGCTGTTCACCTATGCCGCGACCATGACGGTGAACCCGTGGACCACGCCGTCGCTGCCCTATGACCCGATCAAGGACTTCACCCCCATCGCACGCCCCAGCCAGCCCGGCGGCAACCTGCTCGCGGTCAGCGCCAATGTGCCGGTGCACAGCCTGCAGGAGCTGATTGCCTACGCCAGGTCCAGCAAGACGGAACTGGCGTACTGCTCATGGGGCGTGGGCTCGGGCGGCCACCTGGCCATGGAATACCTGAAGGCCAAGACCGGCATCCACCTGCGCCATATCCCCTACAAGACCGCCACCCAGTGCAGCAACGACCTGGCCGCGGGCCACGTCACCATCGGCATCACCGACGCCATCTCGTCGGTTCCGCACCTGAAGTCCGGCCGCATCCGGGGCATTGCGGTCTCCGGACCGGAGCGCCTGCTGACGGCGCCGGACGTGCCGACCATGTCGCAGCAGGGCGTGCCCTTCCAGCAAGCCAGCTGGGTCGCGATCTTCGGCCCCAGGGGCCTGCCCGCGCCGATCGTCAACCGGCTGAACGCCGAGGTGAACCGCATCCTGCAGACACCGGGCGACCGCGACAAATTCACCGCCATGAACCTGCAGCCTGCCGCGCCGTCGAGCCCGGCCGACCTGGGCAAGCTGGTCAGCGCCGACCTGGCCGCGTGGGGCGAGGTGGTGAAGGTGGCGGGGCTGCAGGCGAAGTAAGGCTGGACCACAACAACAACGGGAGACAGGCAGCGTGAAGGCAAGACAGTGGATGGTGATGGGCGCGGCGCTGGCCGCGGGCAATGCCGTGGCCGGCACGATGCAGTTGTTCGGCGTGGTCGATGCATCGATCGAATACGCCAGGGGCTCGGAAAGCGTGGTGCGCATGCGCGAAGGCCAGCAGGCCGCGTCGCGCTGGGGCATCCGCGGCATCGAGGACCTGGGCGGCGGGCTCAAGGCCAACTTCCTGGTCGAGTCGGGCTTCAACATCGACAACGGCACGGAGTTCTTCGGCAACAACCGGCTGTTCGGGCGGCAGGCCTATCTGGGCCTGTCGGGCAACTGGGGCGAGTTCCGGCTGGGGCGGCAATACACGCCGTCGTTCTATGCGCTGCTGCGGCTGGATCCGTTCCTGCTCAATGGCGCGGTGTCGCCGTTCAACCTGCTGAGCGCGACCGCATCGCAGGGCACCGGGCACGTGGCCTACGGCGCCCGCTTCGACAACGCGGTGCAGTATTTCTCGCCCAAGTGGGGCGGCTTCTCCTTTGGCGCGGCCGTGGCCCCGGGCGAGGTGCCGGGGTCGGCGCGCTCAGGGCTGAACTTCGGCATGAATGCGACCTACGAGGCCGGCAACGTCTACGCGTTCTACTCCTACCAGGGGATGTATTCGGGCGCCAACGTGCCGGTGGAACCGACGCTGACTTCCAACCATTTCGTCGGCGGCTCCTATCGCTTCAAGCCGGTGGAGATCGGCCTGCTGTACAGCGCCGCCAGCAGCGACCGGCCCGAGACCCGCTCGGCACGCCACTACGGCGTGACCTTCAGCTGGAACGTGACGCAGCGCGACACCTTCAAGGCCGCCGCACTCAAGCGCCAGATCCTGGGCGGCGGCCAGCGGCCGCTGGCGGTGACGCTGGGGTGGGACCATGACCTGAGCAAGCGCACCACCGCCTATGTGCGGGCGGTGCTGGTGCATAACAGCCCCGGCGGCAGCGTGAGCAACAACAGCATCGTGATCGATCCGGGCAGCGGGGATGATGCGAAGTCGGTGAGCGTGGGGTTGCGGCATCGGTTTTGAAACGGACTGCTGCCCGTTCATGCGGGGCTGAGGCCAAGCGGCTGAGGCTACGGAGACCCGGGGCGGGCTGCCACCTGTCCCGCGGACGCTCCCCGCAAAGTGGGAGAGGGCGCCAATCTCAAGAACGCATCCCGGGCTGTCGCTCCGTGTCGGGTCATTTTCCTTTGTGCTTACTCTTCACGCTTCACAAGGCGAACGAAATCGCACGGAACGACCCTATAGATCATGGCGAAACGAGATTGATATAGGACATCCCTTAATTTCAATTGGAATTATCATTCAATCGAAAACAATGGCGATATCTGAATAATCCACCTTCCTTCCTCAACGCATAACGGCTACCGTACGCGACGAACGTATCTTCTTGACGGTCATGCAAATGACGAGAAAAGCAAAGCACCGGAACACTGGTGCTTCTGCGGCAAGAGAAAGTTCAACGCTACGGAGTGCTGCACTTGGATAACCGACCGCCGTTCCTTTCCTCCCGCACCGTCACCGTGTCTGGTCCGGCGTTGCCGGAACTCTTCGGACAGTCCCCCTTCACCTTCGTACGCCTGGAGGGCAAGGAAGGCGTCTGCGGCCTGTTCGAATACGACATCGAACTGAAGACGCCGGACAAGGCCTATAACTTCCACGGCCCGGAAGGTAATTTCGACTTGCGCGAGATGAACGGGCGCGAGCTGACCGTCCATATCGAACTCGACGGCATGGGCACGGGGTTGGCGGGACGCATTGGCGCAGGCACTCGCGAGATCAGCGGCATCGTCGATCGCGCCCGCTACCTGCGCGCCGAAGGGCGGCACTTCGTCTACGGACTGACGCTGCGCCCCTGGCTGTGGATTGCCTCCCAGAACAGGAACAGCCGCGTCTTCGAGAACCGCACCGATATCGAGATCATCGAAGAGGTCCTGTCTGCGTACTCCTTTCCGGTTGAGCGCAGGCTCGACGTGGCGAAATACCCCAGGCGGGTCTACCGCACCCAGTGCGACGAGAGCGATTACACCTTCATCGCCCGCCTCATGCAGCACTGGGGAATATCGTGGTTCTTCGAACATTCTGACGGCAAGCACCGCCTGGTTCTGGTCGATCACGTCGGTGGCTATTTCAGCATGCCGAGCGAGGCGTATCAGGTGCTGGAAATCCATCCGCCTGGCGTCAGGGTCGACCAGGAACACCTCGATGCGTTCTCGGTCGTCGATGCCGTGGTCGCAGGCAAGTACACGACCAATGCCTACAGCTTCACCCAGCCGCGCGGCAACCTGAGCGCCAGCAGTTCGGACCCGCGAGACACCGGCCTGAACACTGGCGCGCTGCACCAGGAGGTGTACGACTTCCCCAGCGAGCATGCCCAGCCGGCCACGGACAACCGCCCGTGGGACGAAGGCGACATGATCGCCCGCATCCGCATGGAGGAAATCCGTTCGCGTGGCCTGCGCTGCTTTGGCACCGGCAACCTGCGCGCGGTGGTGCCAGGCTGCACCATGAACGTGAAGGGACACCCCCAGCAGGCGGCCAACCGCGAGTACGTGGTGCTTGGCGCCAGCCTCAGGCTGGAAGACGTGGCCGAGGCCTCCGGCGAGGGCCAGCGCTGGCATTGCCGCGTCGAGTTCGAGTGCCACCCCACCCATGAGGTCTTCCGTCCGGCGCTGAGCATCCCGTGGCCGGTGGTCGCTGGGCCGCAAAGCGCGACCGTGGTCGGGCCGGAAGACCGCCATGTCGTGTGGCCGGATCAGTATGGACGCGTCCGCGTGCAGTTCCCGTGGGACCGCTTCAACAAGATGTCCTGCTGGGTACGCGTGGCGACGCCGTGGGCGGGCTCACAGTACGGCCAGGTCAGCATCCCGCGCATCGGCAGCGAAGTGCTGGTGATGTTCCTGGACGGCGGCGATCCGGACAAGCCCATTGTGATGGGGGCGGTGCCGAACAGCCTCAACATGCCGCCATGGCAGCTGCCGGACCAGCTCGCTCTCACCGGCATTCGCAGCCGCGAGCACGATGGTGGTCGTAGTAACCACCTGGTGCTGGACGACACCAAGGGACAAATCCAGGCGCAGCTCGCATCGGACCACCTGCAGTCGCAGATCAGCATGGGGTACATCACCGGCATTCCTGACGTGCAGGGACGCCGCGACAAGCGTGGTGAGGGGCTGGAGGCGCGCACCGATGGACATGCCGCGCTACGCGCGGCGTTGGGCATGCTGCTAACCACCTACCCGCGTGAACGGGCCGAGGGCAACGCCATGAACGTGGAGGATGTCATCCATGTGTTCATGGAAGCCCTGACCCTGGCGGATTCGCTCGCCCAGAGCGCGGTCAATGCCCAGGCCCAGACCGGGCAGCAGCAGGAGGTTGCCAAGACTTTGCGCAGCCAGGCCGATGCGGTCAAGGGTGGCGGCAAGCTGGGGGAATTCACCGAGCCGCACATCACCGTTGCCAGCCGGGCAGGCATTGCCACCACCGCGCCGGGATCCACGCACGTCTACAGCGGCGAACACATTGCGCTGACCAGCGGCCAGCACCTCTCATTCTCCTGCGGCGGTGGCATGTACGCCACGATCAGCGACCGTTTCTCGCTCTTCGTCCAGCGCGACGGGATCAAGCTGTATTCGGCCAAGGGCAAGGTGGAGGTGCAGGCCCAGTCGGATGGCGTCGATGTGATCGCACAGAAAGTGCTGCGCCTGCTGTCCACAACTGATTGGGTGGAGATCAGCGGCAAGAAAGGCGTTCGGGTCAATGTCGAAGGCAACGAGTTGCGCATCACGCCGGAGGGCATCGAGAACATTTCGACGGGCAAGTGGATTGTGTTCTCGGCCAGCAAGTCGCTCACCGGGCCAAAGAATGCTCCCTATACGATGCCCACCACCAAGATCTGCTCGCACCTGGCCGCGGGAGCGGCGGCATCCGGCGCCGGTGCCGTGCCTCTGCATTGAGGACGAACATGGCCGCACCCATCGGCAACCCATTGACCCAACTGCCCTGGCCGCAGGCCTGGGGCGACGGTTACCTGGTGCTCGATCCGCTAAATCACGATCCCATCCTGGCGGATCTGTCTGCCCTGACGCTACATCAGTGCTTGCCCGCCGGCATCGGCGACAACGCACACCTGATGCCCGCCGTGGTAGAGCTGGCCACCGTGTCGCCGGCAGACCGGCAGATGCTATTGAACGTGGCCCAGGATGAAGCCGCGCGTGGAGATCCGCCCCTCATCTGTGCGTGGCTGCAGAGCGCCGCCCCTGTCCAGGAAGTCAGCAGCCATCTGGCGTCCTGCCTCACCGGCACCGACCATGCCGGCGGACACGCGCTGTGGCGCTTCTACGACCCTCGCGTATTTGCGCACATGACGTGGCTGCTGCGTCCCGTCCAACTCCGTGCGCTCCTTGGCCCGAGCGAGTCGTGGGGCTTCGCCTGGGCGGGCGATTGGTACCAGTTCGCCAGACCGACGCTGGCGGAGGCACCGCCGACGTTGCCGCGACCCTGGTGGCCAGACGCCAGGCAGTGGCCCACCGTCGAGCAAACCGCCGATATTGCGCAGGTCCTGACACGCATTGCCGGGCGCAACAAGCCGTCCCTGGCACAGGCCCGCACAGTGGACCGCGCCTTGCGGCACGCCGACGAAGTGCTGCATCTGACCCTGCCGGCGGATCGCCGTCACTACGCCACACACGTCGCGGCGTTTGGGCAGCCGTTCGAGGACCAACCGAAACTGCAGGCCGCATGGCCCGCCGTGGCCGCAGGCGAAATGACGCTGCGCCAGGCACTGGGATCGCTGTCCAGCGACGACTGGGAACTCATGAAAATCATGGCGCAGCACGCCAGGCAAATCTCATCGGAACGCCACCATGGTCATGTATAACGTTGACAGCACGATGGAATGTTCATCCAAACCGGTGAAGGCGTGCAATTTTTGTCACCATGAACCCGGTTTGGCCGTGCTGCCGGTCCGGTACGCCGTCGTCGGACCCGAGGACAAGAACGGGGCGCCGCCGCTCTCAGGGAACTTCAGGATCGAGAACGCCCCTGCCCAGCTCGGCAGCGGGGTGCAGTACATCCTTCGCACGATGCGCGCCGGCTTCCTGTACGTCTTCCATGAAGCCATGCAAATGTGGGATGCCTATGTGGTCATGAAGGGCGGTCACCTGTGGAAGGTCATACCGGAGAATCCTGGCCCAGCCAAAGTCCCGGAGGCGTTCAATTGCTGTGTCAGTTCGCACCATAGCCTTGAATCCTTGTATTTCACCATTCCCGATCCCGCGCACGCGACGCATGTCTGGTACGCCTATTCGCATGTAGCCTGGACCAAGGCACAACTGGATGACAACAAGCACAAAGTCGATGTGCGTAGGGCGCATATGCAATGCCTCGACGTGGCCGCCTGGATGGGCAACCAGAACCAGCCACACGCCGGCCGCGCGACGGAAATCAACAAGCGCGTGGCATCGTTCGCCATGACGCCCGAAGCGCAACAACAAGCATTCCGGTATCTGAGCGCGACACCGCCCGGAACCATTAACCTGGGCGAGATTGCTCCGATTGGCCCCACAAGCGGTTCGATGCTTGCGGACCGGATGGAGATCGTGTCCCCCGGCAAGGCGATGATGCTGGCGTTCAATGATCCGCTCGCAATCACTGAAGACCTGGGCATCTTGACCAATCCCAAGCTGCACGCTAAGGCAAACAACGGCGTCATCTGGGACAAGGCAACAGATCTGTTCCTGGATACGCTCGAAAAGAACATCCGGGCCAACGCCGAGGCGCAGCACACGAAAGAGGCGGAGGCCGCGGCAGCCGAGGCCGAGCGCATGGCGACCACGCCGGATGGATTTCCGGCTTACGAACTCATGTCGATTCTGTTTAATGGAAAAGCGACGGCTGAGCGATGGAAACGCGAAGACGCTGCGCGCGAAGCCACGCGACTTGCCCGCAAGAAGGCCGCCAGTGACGCCGCCTGGAAACCCTACGAAGACGAACTCACGCCAGGCAAGCGCCACCAGGACCTGAGTCCCAGACTGAAGGCCCTCAACGAGAACGTGCTGGCACCCATTGCGACCTCGCTCGCACAGTGGCTCATGAGTCCTCAGCTTGCTTCCTACATGCAATACCGGCATGACAAGATGGACCTGCCGCACGGCTATGTCTACAACGAATCCCTGACGCGCTGCCTGGAGAACGCGCTCGACACCGTGGAATGCCGTCGGGTCATCCAGCATTGGTTCAACGAGGCGAATCCGGAAAACCACAGCAATCTGCTTGCGCGCGCCCTGTTGCTGGACCACAAGCCCATCATCGACACCATGCCGGACCCGACCGATCAGGGCTATGCCGCCATCTTCGGCATCCTGAGGAGCGGTCTCGACAAGATGGACTCCATGGCAAAGGGCCTCACCCTTCCCGAAGCCCTAGCGAAAATGGGCCTGGTACCGCGCCTGACCTGGATACTGGCCGACCAGATCATTCCGACCCTTGCAAACAGCTTCAGCTCGGCAGCGGCCAGGCTAGCCTTGTACGGGATGAGCCTGCTAGGCGGCGTGCGCCTGATCGCTCCGACGGCCAGCGTCATGCAAATCCGAGCGGTCGTGCTGAACGATCTCTCCACAGTGAATCCGGAGTTGTACAAGCAACTGGACCGCACCCGACGGCGCGAGGATGCTGTGGCACTCGGACGCGCGGCCAAGCGCATGGCTCAAACCGCCAGATTGGTGTGGTTCAAGACAGAGGACCTGGAGCGCATTCCGGAACTGAGCGCCCTCAAGCTGCGTACCGCCAATGACGTGCCTGGGGTGCGGCAAGTCAAGGCGGTCCTGGGTTCACGCTTCGTGAATGTCGGGGCGGTCGCCTGCATCCTGCAGGGACTGGCGCTCTATCACGCCACGCAATCGTTCCGGGCTGCTGGCGAGTTCGACGAACCCGAAAGAGGAGTGAAGCTGGTCGGCGGCCTGGTGTCCATGGCCGGGACCCTTGCAGAGCAGGCTGGAGTCGTGCTGGAGAAGGCGCCGACGCACGCACTAGTCCGGCGCATCATGCGCTCGCCGCCGAAGGCGGAATGGCTGGAAATGGGCAAGAAGCTGGCTGTCAGAGGGCGCTGGATTGGTTTTGCGGGGGCAGCAGTTGGAGTGGGATGGGATGCGTACCATGCCTACGACGAATTTGGAAAAGGTCATCGATGGCTGTTTGCTCTCTACCTGACTTCAGCCGTATCTGGTGGCGCTGCCTCAGTTCTACCCCTGGCATCTGAAGAATTTTTGGTCTTTTTGGTTGGCGTACCGAGCTGGCCGTTTCTCGTTGTGCTGCTCGCCGTCAATGTAGGCATCCTACTCCTGGACGATCCCGCCACTCTCAAGTGGACCAAGCGCTGCCGCTTCGGCAAAGCGCCTGCCAGCGAGCGCTACAGCAGCCTGGAGGCGGAATCGTTTGAATTTGTGCAATTGGGGCTCAAGGACCTCAAGTAGAGGGGATCGATGAATTTCCCGACCAAAGATGAGCGTACGCCGTTCTATTTTCGGCAACAGGGCAAACCGCTGGGAGCGTGGGAGTTGGAACACAGGCTGTCCATTGTCCGCCCCGCCGGCGAGCACGTAATAGAGAGCGGTAACATCTACAGCATCAATTCGACCTGCCTGGAGATCACCGATGAGTCGCAGACTCGTATGCAGAACGTCGGGATGCTTTGGATAATCTGCTCGGCACTCACCGCGCTATTTCTCTTTTTTGGTGTGCTCGCAGCTACGAGTCCATTCAGAGACTCTGGCGAAATGATGGTGAAGAGCGGGTACTGGTCTGGCACGATTATTGGCGCATTGATTGCCTTCGCCGCAGCAGGCTTCTTCGGTCTGCTTGCCTTCGATCCGATGCGACGCAACATGTTCACGCTGAAGCGCCGCCCCATCCGCCTGAACCGGAAGACCCGTCGTATCTATGCCATTCGCACCAAGGACCCGGGCGGCATCTGGGAAGTGCCATGGAACCATGACGAATTCTTCTGTGTGGGCCATCGGCGCATGGGCGGTTTGTCACGCGCCTACGACATGTACGACATCCGCCATTACCAGCTCGACGCGAGTGGCAACGTTGTCCGGGCGTTCGTGCTCGGCCAGTTCGTCTTCACCCTGGAAGAAGCCTACGCCCAGTGGGAATACTACCGCCGCTACATGCAGGATGGGCCAACTGAACTGCCCGAGCCTTATCGCTTCTGGGCGCCGCGGGAGACGTTTTGGGAAGGCTACAAGATCTGCAGAGGGGGTAAATTCTCCGGAGCGTTCTTCACCTTGACCGATGTCATTTTTGCACCGTTCGCATTGCTGGATGCGATCGCCCGCTGGCTCGTGCTTGTCACGTGCAGTGATCCGGCGTGGCCGCCGGAGATCGAGGCGGCGTGCAAGCCCATGCCCAATGACCCGTACGCGCGCCCGTACGCCGACGACTACATCGGCGTGCCGAGCGGCCCGGATGCCAGGCCTTCCCGCGAGGATCTGGCACGAGTGCTCGACCAGCAGCAGGAGCGACGCAAGGCCGGCGCGCTGACCCGCGCGGAAGCGGAAGCCCTGCTTCGAAGCATTACAGAACCGACCACATGACCACCACTTCGAGCCATCAACATCGGCATTCTGCTCCTCGACGGTCCCGCCACTCTACCGTGGACCAAGCGCTGCCGCTTCAGAAAAGTACCTGCCAGCGAGCGCTACTGCAGCCTGGAGGCGGAATCGTGGGGAGGATTCAATGAAGTTCCCGACCAAAGATGAGCGCACGCCCTTCTATTTCCGGCAACAGGGTAAACCGCTGGGAGCGTGGGAGCGGGAACATCGGCTTTTGATTGATCAGCCTGCCAGTGAGCACGTACTGGAAAGTGGCAATGTCTATCATATCGATTCAACCTGCCTAGAGATCACTGACGAATCACAGATCCGAATGCAGAACGTCGGGATGCTCTGGCTAATATGTTCGGCGTTTGCTCTTCTCTCGCTCGCTGGAGCAGTCTTCTATGCACATCTTCCGTTCCAGTACACGTCGGAAGTCATGGCGAGAAAGGGGAATTGGTTTGGCGTAATTGTTGGCGTGATCCTCTGCTGTGTTGCTGCTGGCTTCTTTGGCCTGTTGGCCTTCGATCCGATGCGGCGCAACATGTTCACATTGAAGAGCCGCCCCATCCGCCTGAACCGGAAGACCCGCCGCATCTATGCCATCCGCACCAAGGACCCGAACGGCATCTGGGAAGTGCCTTGGAGCCATGACGAATTCTTCTGTGTGGGCCATCGGCGCATGGGCGGTTTGTCACGCGCCTACGACATGTACGACATCCGCCATTACCAGCTCGACGCGAGTGGCAACGTTGTCCGGGCGTTCGTGCTCGGCCAGTTCGTCTTCACCCTGGAAGAAGCCTACGCCCAGTGGGAATACTACCGCCGCTACATGCAGGATGGGCCAACTGAACTGCCCGAGCCTTATCGCTTCTGGGCGCCGCGGGAGACGTTTTGGGAAGGCTACAAGATCTGCAGAGGGGGCAAATTCTCCGGAGCGTTCTTCACCTTGACCGATGTCATTTTTGCACCGTTCGCATTGCTGGATGCGATCGCCCGCTGGCTCGTGCTTGTCACGTGCAGTGATCCGGCGTGGCCGCCGGAGATCGAGGCGGCGTGCAAGCCCATGCCCAATGACCCGTACGCCCGCCCGTACGCCGACGACTACATCGGCGTGCCGAGCGGCCCGGATGCCAGGCCTTCCCGCGAGGATCTGGCGCGCCAGCAGCATGAGCGACGCAACGCCGACGCGCTGACTCGGGAGGAAGCTGAGGCCCTGCTTCGAAACACTACAGAACAGACCACATGACCACCCACTTCGAGACATTAACATCGCCATTCTGCTCTTGGACGGTCCCGCCACTCTGCCGTGGACCAAGCGCTGCCGCTTCAGCAAAGTACCTGCCAGCGAGCGCTACAGCAGCCTGGAGGCGGAATCGTGGGGAGGATCAATGAAGTTCCCGACCAAAGATGAGCGAACGCCGTTCTATTTTCGGCAACAGGGCAAAACGCTGGGAGCGTGGGAGTTGGAACACAGGCTGTCCATTGTCCGCCGCGCCAGCGAGCACGTGCTGGAGAGCGGCAACGTCTACCGCGTCAATTCGACCTGCCTGGAAATCACTGACGAGTCGCAGAGTCGGCTACAACTGGTGGGAATGGCATGCATTATCTTTTCCGTTGGAACAATTCTAGCCTTAGTAGGAGCGCTATTCTTTGCTTCGGTGCCATTCCGAGAGACAGCGGAAGTCATGGCCCGGAAGGGTAATTGGGCCGGCGTGATTCTCGGTACAACCGTCGGGATCGCCGGGACATGCTTATTCGGCCTGCTTGCCTTCGATCCGATGCGACGCAACATGTTCACGCTGAAGCGCCGCCCCATCCGCCTGAACCGAAAGACCCGTCGCATCTATGCCATTCGCACCAAGGACCCGGATGGCATCTGGGAAGTGCCCTGGAGCCATGACGAATTCTTCTGTGTGGGCCATCGGCGCATGGGCGGCTTGTCACGCGCCTACGACATGTACGATATCCGCCACTATCAACTCGATGGCAACGGGAACGTTATCCGGGCGTTCGTGCTCGGCCAGTTCGTCTTCACTCTGGAAGAAGCCTACGCGCAGTGGGAGTACTACCGCCGCTACATGCAGGGTGGGCCAGCTGAACTGCCCGAGCCTTATCGCTTCTGGGCGCCGCGGGAAACGTTTTGGGAAGGCTACAAAATTTGCAGAGGGGGCAAATTCTCCGGAGCCTTCTTCACCTTAACCGACGTAATGTTTGCACCGTTCGCATTGCTGGATGCGATCGCCCGCTGGCTCGTGCTCGTCACGTGCAGTGATCCCATGTGGCCGCAGGACATCGAGGCGGCGTGCAAGCCCTTGCCCAATGACCCGTACGCCCGCCCGTATGCCGACGACTACATCGGCGTGCCGAGCGGCCCTGATGCCAGGCCTTCCCACGAGGATCTAGCGCGAATGTTGGACCAGCAGCATGAGCGACGCAACGCTGGCGCGCTGACCCGCGAGGAAGCGAAAGCCCTGCTTCGAAGCACTACAGAACAGACCACATGACCATCCACTTCGAGACATCAACATCGGCATTCTGCTCTTGGATGGTCCCGCCACTCTACCGTGGACCAAGCGCTGCCGCTTCAGAAAAGTGCCTGCCAGCGAGCGCTACAGCAGCCTGGAGGCGGAATCGTGGGGAGGATCAATGAAGTTCCCGACCAAAGATGAGCGTACGCCGTTCTATTTTCGCCAACAGGGCAAACCGCTAGGCAAGTGGGAGCAAGAACACCGGCTCTATGTCGACCAGCCTGCCAGCGAGCATGTGCTGGAGAGCGGCAATGTCTACCGCATTGATTCGACCTGCCTGGAGATCACCGATGAGTCGCAGACTCGGATGCAGAACGTTGGGCTGCTTTGGATTATCTGTTTAGCATTTGCGTCGTTTTCTCTCTTTTACGGATTATTGCTTGCAACAAGCCCATTCAGAGACCCTGAGGAAATGATGGCGAAGAACGGGTATTGGTTCGGTACGATCGTTGGGATAGTACTTGGCTTTAGTTCTGCAGGCTTCTTCGGCCTGCTTGCCTTCGATCCGATGCGACGCAACATGTTCACCCTGAAGCGCCGCCCCATCCGCCTGAACCGGAAGACCCGTTGCATCTATGCCATTCGCACCAAGGACCCGGATGGCATCTGGGAAGTGCCATGGAACCATGACGAATTCTTCTGTGTGGGCCATCGGCGCATGGGCGGCTTGTCACGCGCCTACGACATGTACGACATCCGCCATTACCAGCTCGACGCGAGTGGCAACGTCGTCCGCGCATTCGTGCTCGGCCAGTTCGTCTTCACCCTGGAAGAAGCCTACGCGCAGTGGGAATACTACCGCCGCTACATGCAGGACGGGCCGGCTGGGCTGCCCGAGCCTTATCGCTTCTGGGCACCGCGGGAAACGTTTTGGGAAGGCTACAAGATCTGCAGAGGGGGTAAATTCTCCGGAGCATTCTTCACCTTGACCGACGTCATTTTTGCACCGTTCGCATTGCTGGATGCGATTGCCCGCTGGCTCGTGCTCGTCACGTGCAGTGATCCCGTATGGCCGCCGGAGATCGAGGCGGCGTGCAAGCCCGTGCCCAATGACCCATACGCCCGCCCGTATGCCGACGACTACATCGGCGTGCCGAGCGGCCCGGATGCCAGGCCTTCCCGCGAGGATCTGGCGCGAATGCTTGACCAGCAGCAGGAGCGACGCAAGGCTGGCGCGCTGACTCGCGAGGAAGCGGAAGCCCTGCTTCGAAACACCACAGGACAGGCCACATGACAACCACTTCGCCGCTACCAGCGCCTCATGTCATCTTGATCGAGCAACCTTCCAATGTACCGGGCAAGCGCGGAATGGAAGGCTTCTGGGGCATGCGCTACGGGAACAAGACGGTCCTGACTGCCTACCTGTCGCCGATTGACCTGCTGTTGGACTCAATGCGGGGCAGTGCTCCCAATCAAGCCTTCAAGTTTCCATCCCTTGACCGGCTGCCCGCAACCCGCGTGAAGCAAACCTTCCCGACCGGCGTGGAGTTGGACATTGCCTGCGGCTTTCTCGCCCGCGACGGACAGCTCCTGCTCAGCCCAAGCGGCAAGTGGCGGCGCAACGTCTTGGTGCATGACGTGCGCGCGCCATTGCGGATGGGAAATCTTTTGCCTGAATACACCACCGATGCGCGACGCGCGATCAGCCGTCTCTTTGAGAGCGCAGGTCTCTTTGCCTGGCAGGACACACTGCTGTCGCTAGCCAGGATCTGGAAGGGCGACCGCATGAAGCACGCGATAGACAGTGCCCTGGCAACCGCAAGTACGGTAGTGCACTCAGCTGGTCAGGTCGTGAACCAGGTCGCCGTATTCGATCCGGAGGCGGAATTATGGCATTTTGTCCCTTGCCAGACGATGGACGATGTGCCGGAGAACAATCACCCACATGGATAAGCACAAATGGACAAGAGCATGATCAAGGTCGGCGACATGCATTCGCATGGCGGCCCTGTCAAATCCGGGTCACCCGGGAGCCTGCTCGACGGCAAGCCCATTGCCCGACTCGGGGACCTCGTGGACTGCCCCCTGCACGGTGTCAACGAAATCGTAGAAGCCAGCTCGGGCATGGATGTCGATGGGCAACCCGCGGCGTTACACGGGGATCGCACGCGATGCGGGGCCACGCTGATTGGCGGCGACAGCGCCACGGTAGGGTGACGTTGATTCGGAGCGTCTCCGCCAGACGACACGCTGCTTAAATCAGCCTTTCCTTGAGGCCATTCTATTTGAGACCTTCACCTCACCACGCAGACCGGCGAAATATCAAGGAAGTCGCGCCGGCACGGTGTCCCGTGCCGGCGCCATTCACTTGCCGCAGCCTTACTTCAACTGCTGCGCAAACGCATCCAGCTGCGTAATGCAGATGCCCCAGCCTTCATAGAACCCCAGCTCCTCATGCTGCTTGCGCGTGGCCTCGTCCGGATGCATCACGCGCGCAATGTAGCGGGTGCCGTCACCCTCGTCGGCCATGGTGATGACCGCGGTCATCGACAGCCACGGCTTGTTGGGCCGGTACCCGGCCACCAGGGCCGAGGTGGAGACGATCTTCTCCATCGGCACGATCTCGAGGAAGCATCCCGGGTTGTCGCTGACGCCGCCGTCCGGGCCTTTCATGAGCGTATGGAAGGCCCCGCCGGGGCGCATGTCGAAGGCCAGGACCTCGGTGGTCCAGGGTTTGGGGCACCACCATTCCTTGAGCAGCTTGGGATCGCTCCATGCACGCCAGACCTTGGCGCGCGGGGCCTTGAGCAGGCGCGAGATGACCAGGTCCTGGCTTTCAGGGCTGGCGGCGTTTTCATTCGGCATCTGACTGTTCCTCCTGATGAAGGGCTTCGACAAAGGCGGCCAGGCGGTCGGTACGGGCCTCCCACATGGCGCGCTGGTCGGCCAGCCATTGCTGCGCGTCTGACAGCGGTTGCGGTACCAGTTCGCAAGTGCGCACGCGCCCCGTCTTGCGCGAGCGGATCAGGCCGCTGCGCTCCAGCACCTGCAGGTGCTTCATGAACGAGGGCAGTGCCATCGTGAACGGTGCCGCCAGCGCCGAGACCGTTTCCGGCCCGCGGCCGAGCACGCTGACGATGGCGCGGCGGGTCGGGTCCGCCAGCGCGTAGAACACGTCGGAAAGCGGGGAAATATCGACAGCCTGGGACACGTCAGCAAACTCGGCACAATGGTTAGCCATGCGGCTAAGTATAAGGAGGTAACCGGAAACTGCAAGCGCAAAATGCAAGACGCCCCGGCATCAGCCGGGGCGCCTTGTGATCGGCGAAGCGGGGCGGAGGCTATTGCTGCCGCACGTACGCCGCCAACGCCTTGACCTCATCCGCCTTCAAGCCGGCAAACGGCGGCATCGGCACCGATCCCCATTTGCCGCTGCTGCCGCCGCGGATGCTGGCTTCCAGCTTGGCCTGTGCCTGCGCATCGCCCTTGTAGCGGGTGGCGACTTCGTGATAAGCCGGGCCGACCACCTTCTGCGTCACGCTGTGGCAGCTCAGGCAGGCGTTCCTGGCCAGCAGGCCCTGCACGTCCACCGCGGCGGCAGGCGCCGAGGCGGCCGCGGGTGCGGCCGGCGCGGGCTTGCCTGCCTTCTGCGCGATCGCCACGATCTCCGGGTCCTTGATCTTGGCGGAGCCGTAGGCCACCGCGAGGTAGGCGCCGAGCTGCTCGACCTCGCCATCGTCGATCGGCGCACCATAGGCCTGCTGCATTTTCTTCATCTCGGCGGTCCACTGCGTCAGGCTCAGGCCGGGCGGCTGGTAGGAGACGTAGTCGGCCGAATGGCAGATCGCGCATTTCTGCATGGCGATGCCGTAGCCGGGCAACTTGGCGGGTTTGAGCTTGACGTTCTCCGCCGGCAGCTTGATGTCCTGGGGTGCCGCGGACGCGCTGCCCGCGCCCAGCAGGGCGAGCGCGAGCAGCACTGGGGTGATGGATCGATGCATGGTGCGCTCCTCAGGCAATGGTGACCGGCGTGGATTCAATGACGTTGCGGCGATAGCCGGCCGGGTTCCAGTTGGCCTTGGCCGGCTGCACCTCGCCCTGGACGCTGGTGGCGCGCACCATCAGCACCGCCGGGCCCTTGCGCGCGAACTTCACCGGCAGTTGCCAGGCGCGGAACGAGAAGCGCCCCAGGTCCTGGCCCAGCGTCG
Organism: Cupriavidus sp. FW305-46; assembly: GCF_058787075.1. Classification (NCBI taxonomy): domain Bacteria; kingdom Pseudomonadati; phylum Pseudomonadota; class Betaproteobacteria; order Burkholderiales; family Burkholderiaceae; genus Cupriavidus; species Cupriavidus sp. FW305-46. The sequence goes on along the minus strand of NZ_JBYSZI010000002.1, from coordinate 104,164 downwards.
CGGCCTGCCAGCTCTGCCCGCCGTCCACCGAGACCTCGACGCCGCGGATGCCGGAGCCGCCATCGAAGGCAATGCCTTTCAGCTCCACCGTGCGCCCGGCGGGCAGCACGCCGCCCGTGCCCACGCTGGTGATGAAGCTGCGCACCGCCAGCGTCGAGATCGGTCGCGTCTTGCTGGCGGGGGTGCCCGGCGCCACGCATTGGCAGTCGTTATCCGGTACGCGATAGCCCTTGGTCATGAAGAACGCATCATGGCCTTCGAACGGGTGGTCCAGCACCTCGATCTCGGACAGGTGCTTGATCCAGTAGGTGCCGAAGTAACCCGGCACCACCAGCTTGACGGGGTAGCCGTTGAGCAGCGGCAGGTCTTCGCCGTTCATGCCCCAGGCCAGCATCGGCTCGCCGTTCATCGCATGGGCGATATCGAGCGACTTGCGGAAGTCCGGGGTGCTCGGCAGCACCGGCGTATCCATCCCGTTGAACGTGACCACTTTGGCGCCGGCCTTGACGCCCGCGTGCTCCAGCACCTTGCGCAGCGGCACGCCGGTCCAGCGCGCATTGCCCATCGCGCCGTTGGCCAGTTGCGCGCCGAACACACGTGGCTCGGAGAAACCGCGGCTGTTGCCTGAACACTGGTTCACGGCGACGATGTCCACTGGGTCGGCCAGCCGCTTCAGTTCATCGAGCGACAGCTTCAGCGGCTTGCTGACGTGGCCGCCTACGGTCAGGCGGAAGGTGGCGAGATCCACCGACAGCGGAATGTTGGCCAGGTGGTAGCGCACGAAGAAGGCGTCGTTGGCGGTGATCGGCCCCTCGTTGAACGCGGAGAAGGGCGTCTCAAGGTGTGGCGGCCGGGTGCTGACGCGCACCAGCGGGCGCTTGTCCGGATAGCGCACCAGCGGGCGGGGGCCGTCGGCCAGCGTGACGCCGTCGCTGATGCGCGCGGCCTGGGCGGCCAGCGCGCCGAGCGGCGAGGCGCCGAGGGCGAGCAGGCCCGCGCCCTGGACGATGCGGCGCCGGGCCGGCACCGGCTGGGCGGGGGCGGCAGATTCCGCCGGACTGTTCTTGTCTCGCATGGGGCGTCTCCTTCAGGGGCTTGTTGTGTCGCGCAAGGCGCTATGGCGGGTACTTTGAGGCCGCGGCATCAACTTGTGAAACGTGTTTTGCTGCTAGCACTTATCGATTGAATCGATATAAGGGAAGACCACGGGCGCTCCGCCGAGAAACCGCTTGCATCGCGAATTCCATTTCCCTACACTTACCAAAACGTTTTTGTTAGCGGAAATCGATAATATCTGAGGCGAATTGCGCACAGACGCAGCAAGTGGCTTGCGAGCCACCGGCACAAACGCCCACACACCAAACGAGGAGCAAAGCATGTCCCACCCCGCCCCCGCGCCGGTGGATGAACGGCTGCCATGGCGGCGCCTGTTTGTCTTCGGGCTTCAACACGTACTGGTCATGGCAGCGTCGCCGATCGCGTCCGTCTTCCTGATGAGCAAGGCGCTGAACTTCCCGCCCGCGCTGGCGGTGCAGCTGCTGAGCGCCACCTTTGTGATCTGCGGCCTCGGCACGCTGTTGCAGTCGCTGGGCAAGCGCGGCATCGGTGCCCGGCTGCCGTTCGTGATGCTGCCCGGCGGCGCCCCGATCGTGCTGTTTATCCTGATCGCGCAGCAGACCGACGTGCAGACCGCTGCCGGCGCGGTGATCCTGACCGGCGTGTTCTACTTCTGCGTGCTGCCGGTGTTCCGGCGCTGTCTGCGCTATTTCCCGCCGGTGGTGGTGGGGACGATGCTGCTGCTGGTGGCGATCAACCTGGCGCAGGTATCGGGCAAGCTGGTTGCCGGCCACCCGGCCGCGGGCAGCACGGTGGACCCGCTCAACCTGCTGCTGGCGTTCGCCACCATTGCCTGCACCGTGGCGGCATCGCGCCTGCTGTCGGGCATGCTGGCGCAACTGGCGATCCTGCTCGGCCTGCTAGGCGGTGCGCTGGTGGCCGGGCTGGCCGGCGCGTTCCAGTTTGGCCATGTGTCGATGTCGCCGGTGTTCGCGTTGCCCACGCCGTTCCCGTTCGGGTGGCCGCATTTCGATGTGGTGGCGGCGATTCCGCTGATGGTGTTTGCCGTGATCTCGATGGTGGAGGCCACCGGCCAGACGCTGGCGATCAGCGATGCCGTGGGCCGGCCGGTGGACCAGCAGCGCGACGTGCCGCGCACCATCCGCGCCGATGCGCTGACTTCGCTGCTGGGCGGGATGTTCGGCACCTCGCTGATCATCACCAGCGGCGAGAACATCGGCATCGTGCGTGCCACCGGCGTGCGCTCGCGCTTCGTCACGGCGATGTCGGGCGCGATCCTGGTGGCGTTCGGGCTGCTGGTGCCGGTGTCGTCGCTGATCAGCGCCATCCCCGAGGCCGTGGTCGGCGGCACCGGGCTGGTGGTGTTCTGCATCGTCGGCACCATGGGCATCGACATGCTGCGCAAGGTGGACCTGCGCGACCACGCCAATATGTACGTGGTGGCCGTGGCGCTGGCCGTGGGCCTGCTGCCGATCCTGGTGCCCGGCATCTATGGCGGCCTGCCGGGCAACGTGCGCATCCTGGTGGGCAATGGCGTGGCGATGGGTGCCATTACCGCGGCGCTGCTCAACTTCCTGTTTTTCCATACGGGCCTGCGGGCCGCGGCAGCGGGTGCGGTTGCCCGCGACGATGCCGCCGCCACGCATTGACCCGGCTTCCTGAATTGCAATGACTGATCGTTCTGACTCGACGCCGGCCTGGCCCGGCGATACCAACCCGGCCCTGGTGCCGGACAGCTTCAGGCAGCCGCGCATCCTGCTGCCGGAATGGACCCTGCTGCGCCAGGGCGCGGTACGCGGCCACGCGGTGGTGGTTGAGGGCGGCCGCTTCACGGCAGTGGGCACGGCCGCGGAAGTCGCCGCGCGCTTCCCCGAGCTGGAGACCCTGCCGCTGCCGCGCATGCTGCTGATGCCCGGCATGATCGACACGCACCACCACCTGACGCAGTCGTTCGGCAAGTCGCTGGTGTTCGGCGAGCCGTCGGAGATCTTCCGGCGCGTGTGGGTGCCGCTGGAAGGCAGCCTGAAGGCGGAGCACCTGTACCTGTCGTCCAAGCTGGCGGCGCTGGAAGCGCTGCGCGGCGGCTTCACCACCGTGGTCGATGCCGGCACGCGCAGCGACGCCGGGCTGGATGCGGTCGCGCGCGCGGTCACCGATGCCGGCGTGCGCTGCGTGCTGGGCCTGATCTGCAACGACAAGCCCGGCGCCGAAACGCTCGACGCCGCGCCGATCCTGCGCCGCGCCGCCGCCCACCTGGACAAGTACGCCAGCGATCCGCTGGTGGCCCCGTCGCTGGCGATCTCGATTCCCGAGGTGGCCTCCGACGCGATGCTGCACCACGTCTACCAGTTGTGCGCCGAGTCCGGCCGCATCTTCCAGACCCATGCCAACGAGCACCTGGTGGCGGTGGAGCGCTCGCTCAACGCCTGCGGGCGCCGTCCGATCGAACATCTCGCTGCGGTCGGCGCACTGGGCCCGGCGGCGCTGCTGGCGCATGCCACGCTGGTGACGCCGCATGAGATCCGCTTGCTGGCCGACACCGGCACCGCGGTGGCCTACAACCCCGTGGCCAGCGCCTGGAAGGGCAACGCCGTGGCGCCGGCTGAAACCATGGCCACCTTCGGCGTGCGCCTGGGCCTGGGCACCGATGGCACCCGCAGCGATGGCTTCCGCCTGCTGGACTATGCCGAGGCCGCCCAGCGCTTCGCCTTCGGCATCGGCGTGGGCGATTCCTCCTGCGGCGCGGGCTGGCGCTGGGTCGACATGGCCACGCACGACGCGGCCGATGTGGCGGGTCTCGGTGCGCTCACCGGCGAGATCGCCGCGGGCAAGCGCGCCGACTTCCTGCTGGTCGACCTGGACGTGCCTGAGCTGACGCCGTCCTGGGACCTGACCTGGGAACTGGTGCGCCTGGCCAACCGCGACCAGATCCGCGCGGTCTTTGTCGATGGCAGCCTGCGCCTGTGGCAGGGCTGGCCCACGGACTGGGATGCACGCGCGCTGATGCGGGCGATCCACGCCATGGCCGAGGACACCGTCGCCCATGCCCCGATCCGCAAGCTGCACGATGCCGCGGACGTGCACCGCGCGCGCCAGGCTGGCACGGAGGCATCCTGACCATGGACATGACGTTGTTCAGCGTCGGCGTGGCGGTCTTTACCGGCGCGCTGGTCCAGGGTGCGACCGGCATGGGCTTCGCGCTGATCGTGGTGCCGGTGCTGGCGCTGGCCGCGCCGGCAATGCTGCCGGGCGCGCTGCTGCTGGCGATGCTGCCGCTCAATGCCTACGTGGCCTGGCGCGAACGCCATGCCATCGACCTGCGCGGCGCAGGCTGGATCAGCGCCGGGCGGCTGGCCGGCACCTTCGGCGGGCTGTGGGTGCTGGTGGCGATGCCGATGGCATGGCTCAACGCGCTGGTCGGCGGCAGCACCATTGCCGCAGCGGTGGTGTCATTGCTGGCGCCGGCCTTTACACCGGGGCGGCTGACCTTTGCCTCGACCGGCCTGATCACCGGCGTGACCGAGACCGCAACCGGTGTCGGCGGCCCGCCGTTGGCGCTGGCCTACCAGCATGCGCCGGTCGCGACGCTGCGCGCCACCGTGGCGCTGTGCTTCCTGGTCGGTGAAGCGATCTCGCTGGTGGTGCTGGCGTTGAGCGACCGGCTCGGCATGGAGCAGGTGCTCTATGCCATCGGGCTGCTGCCGGTGCTGATGGTCGGAATGGTGGCCAGCCACCTGGTGCACAAGCGCATCAACCAGCGCATGCTGCGCATCGGCGTGCTGGTATTTGCGCTGGTCTCCGGTGCCGTGGTGCTGCTGCGCGGCTAGCTGCCCGGCGTGGACGATGCCCGCACCACCAGTTCCGGCGCGGGCCCGGTGATCACGTCGCGGCTGCGGTCGCCGGAAAGATGTGCGAACAGCAGCTCCACTGCCAGCGATGCCACGCGCTCCAGGTGCAGGTTGACCGCGGTGATCGGCGGCTGCGCGCTGCGGGCGCGGATGCCGTCATAGCGCGTCACCACCAGCACATCGTCGGGCACGCGCTTGCCCAGCCCTTGCAGGTGGGCCATGGCGCCCACCGCAAACGCATCCACCGGCGCGCACAGCGCGTCGAGCGCCGGCATCTGCGCCAGCAATTGCGCGCAGGCGTCGGCGCCCGCGGCTTCGCCGTGTTCCTCGGCTGCCTTGACGATATGGCAGGGCAAGCCCATTGACTGCGTGAACTCGCGGTAAGCGCGTTCGGTTTCCACATACGACTGGCGCGGCGCCGCGCCGATCATCAGGCCGATATGCCGGCGCCCGTGCCCGTGCAAGTGCGCCAGCAGCAGGCGGGCGGTGTCGGCCGATTGCAGGTCGACGCAAGGCACCGGCGTGTCGGTCAGCGGCTCGCGCCCGATCGACACGATGCTGACGCCGCGCTCGCGCAGCCGCGCGATATGCGGGTCGCCCGCGATCGGCTCGATCACGATCGCGCCGTCGATATCCAATGTATCGAGCAGGCCCCCGGCGCCTTCCAGCGGCGGCACCAGCACCACGCCCAGGCCGCGCCCCATTGCCGCCTCGGCGGCAATCGCCGCCACCTCCATCATGAAGCCGAGCCGCGACGTGCCGCCCGCCACCGCGAACGGCATCGACGACAACAGGGCGATGCAGTTGGCACGGCCCGATTGCAGCCGCTGCGCGCGCACGCTGGGCCGGTAGCCCAGCTCGGCGGCAACGCGCTTGACGCGCGCACGCGTGGCCGGGTCCAGCACGCCGCGGTCGTTCAGCGCGTGCGACACCGTGGTCAGCGACACGCCGGCGGCGCGGGCGACGTCATGGATGGTGATGCGGCGAGGGCGGTCTGGCGTGGATTCGGTCATGCGGGACACGGGCGATGGTTCAGGGCGGAGCATACAACAGCGCGCGGCAAGGGGCAGGTTCAGCGGCGCGCGTTGGCAGCGCCAGCTTCGGACGACAGCGCTTTCCAGTGTTCGCGCGTGAACCGATAGAGCACCTCCAGCGCCGGCGACAGCGAGCGCGCCGCCATGCGCGCAATGCCATAGCGGCCGCAGCGGCGCGGATCGGGCGGCATCGGTACTTCGGCCATCAGCCCCGCGGCGCGCTCCTGGCGCGTGATCGACAGCACGCCGAACAGCAGCGTATCGCTGGCCAGCGTCACGCTGCGCAGCATGTCGAGGTTGTCGCAATGCAGGGTGAAGAGCTTGTCCGGCGCGGCGCCCGGCCCCCATAGCTCTGCCAGTTGCCGGCTGATGACGGTGCTGAGCGTGGTGGTTGCTACCGGGTAGGCGCGGATGGTCTCGATATCGATGCGGCGCTTGCGCAGGATCGGATGCCCGGCGCGGCATACCAGGCCTGCGGGTAGCTCACCCAATGGCTCCACGTCGATGTCGTCGGCCGCGCGCAGCACATAGGCATCGCCGACGATGGCGTCGATGGTCTCGTTGCGCAGTGCCTCCAGCAGGGCACTGGTGGCGCCGGTCTCGGTGCGCACCTTGATGCGCGGGTGGGCCTGCGCCATGTGGATCAGGAACGGCGTCAGCAGCAGCGCCGCCGGCGCGGGCGCCACGCCAATGGTCAGCGAGCCTTCCTCGCCGCCGCGCAGCAGGTCCAGGTCGCGCCGCAGCTGGCGCTCTTCCAGCCGCATGCGGCGCGCGCGGTCGGCCACCAGTTCGCCGAACACGGTCAGGCGCGCGCGCCGCGCGCCGCGGTCGAACAGTGGCGCCTTGAGTTCGTCTTCCAGCGCGCGGATGCTGCGGCTCAGCGCCGGCTGGGTCAGGTGCATGGCACGGGCCGCTTCGGAGAACGTGCCGTGCTCGACCACGGCGAGCAGGTGCAGAAGTTTCTGTGTGTCCATGCGGAAAACCATGCGCATTGGTTATGGGATCGGTTCAACATTTGCATTTGAATCATACCTCGCCCCTTCCTATGATGAGCGGAACACAAGAGCGGGCCGGTGACAGCACACACGGCGCCCCGCCATCCACCGTCCATCGGAAATCGGAGAGACATCATGCTCAAGCTGTTTATCGGCCTAGGCCTGCCGTTTATCGGCGTCATCGGAATGCTGCCCTGGGTGGCGACGGTCGAGCGCTTCGTGCTCGGCGTGCCCTTTATCTACGCCTGGATCTTTGCCTGGTTCGTGCTGACCTCCGGCTGCATGCTGGCGTGCTGGCTGCTGTTCGACCGCCACGCCGCCGACGCGGCGCATGAAGCCTGAAGGGGAGACCACCATGACCACAGCGGTATTCCTCGGCTTTATCGTGTTCTCGCTCTATCTCGCCATCCGCTCGAAGAAGGGCCACGGCGCGCAGAGCGTGCATGATTTCTTCGTGGCGTCGCGGCAGTTCGGCGCCTACCTGGTGTTCTTCCTGGCAGCGGGAGAGATCTACAGCATCGGCACGATGGTGGGCTTTCCCGGTGGCATCTATGCCAAGGGGCCGACCTACGGGGTCTGGTTCCTCGGCTACATCCTGCTGGCGTACCCGCTCGGCTATTTCCTCGGGCCCAAGATCTGGCAGGCCGGCGCGCGCTATAACGCGATCACGCTGCCGGACCTGTTCAAGGGCCACTACGGCAGCCGTGCGCTGGAGCTGATCGTGGCGGGCTCGGCGATCCTGTTCCTGCTGCCCTGGGGCCAGCTGCAGTTCACCGGGCTGGTGGCGGCGCTCAAGGGGCTGGGCTGGGAGTTCGATCCGGTGTACCTGGTGATGATCTCGGCCGCGCTGGCCTTTACCTACATTGCCATCTCCGGCGTGCGCGCATCGGCCTATATCGCCATCCTCAAGGACATCCTGATGGTGGTGGCGATCGTCGCCACCGGCGTCGCGGTGGGCTGGAAGGCGGGCGTGGGCGACGTGTTCCATGCCGCCAGCATGCAGGTCAGCAACCAGATGAATGACACCCAGCTGCGCTTCTCGATGAGCACCATGCTGTTCCAGGCGCTGGGCTTCTACGTGATGCCGTTCGCGGTGCAGAATTTCTTCACGGCCAGGAGCGCCAACACCATCCGGCGCACGCAGGTGGCGATGCCACTGTACATGCTGATGTATCCGTTCCTGGTGCTGGCGTCCTACTACGCGATCAGCCAGAACCTGCAGCTCGCATCGCCAAATGAGGCCTTCTTCGCGGCGGCGGTGCGCTTGTTGCCGGACTGGCTGCTCGGACTGGTGACCGCCGGCGCCGCGCTGTCGGGGCTGCTGGTGCTGGCCGGCATCTGCCTGGCGATCGGTCCCATCGTCACGCGCAACCTGCTGCCGGGCATGCCCGAGGCGCGCCAGAAGCAGGGCGCCAAGGTGGTGATCGTGATCTACCTGGTGCTGTCGATCGCCATGACGCTGGCCACGCCCAACCTGATGCTGACGCTGATCAACACCACCTACTACGGCGTGACGCAGTTCTTCCCTGGCGTGCTGGTGATCCTGTTCTCGCTGAAGGTGCGGGCGCTGGCGATTGCGCTCGGCATCGTCACCGGCCAGGTACTGGCGATCGCGCTGTATGTGCAGCAGGTAGATTTCGGCGGCATCAACCTCGGGCTGGTCAGCCTGGGCGTCAACCTGCTGGTGACCGCGCTGGTGAACTACGCACCCCGCCTGGCCCGCGTGCAGGCGGCGTGAATGACTGGACTCATGCAATCCATGACACAAGACGACACCGCGCGCACCCAGGTATTCGTGGCGCGCACGATCCTCACGATGGAAGCCGGCCAGCCCGAGGCCACCCATGTCGCGGTGCGCGACGGCAAGATCCTTGCCGTGGGCGGCGCCGCCGAGATGGCCGGCTGGCCGGATGCGGTGCAGGTCGACACCTTCCGCGACAAGGTGCTGATGCCCGGGCTGGTCGAAGGCCATTGCCACCTGATGGAAGGCGCGATGTGGGATGCGGTCTACATCGGCTACTTCGACCGCCGCGATCCGGACGGCAAGCTCTGGCACGGCCTGCGTACGCTGGAGCAGGTGATCGATCGCCTGGCGGGCGCGGCAAGCCAGATGCATGACCCGGAAACGCCGCTGCTGGCCTGGGGCTTCGACCCGATCTATTTCGGCGCCAGCCGGCTGTCGGTGCGCGAGCTGGATCGCGTCTCGGCCACGCGGCCTATCGTGGTGATGCATGCCAGCGTGCATCTGATGAACGTCAATTCCGCGATGCTGGCGCGCGCCGGCATCGACGAGGACACCGATATCGATGGCGTGCACAAGGACGCGCGGGGCTTGCCCACCGGCGAGCTGCAGGAATTCGCGGCGATGTTCCCGGTGCAGCGCGTGCTTGGCAGCGGCCTGTCGCTGGCCGCCGCCGAGAATGCCGACGCGGTGCGCCGCTTCGGCCGCGTGGCGCAACTGGCAGGCGTGACCACGGCGACGGATCTGGTCAACGACCTGTCGCCCAAGGGGCTGGAGACGCTGCAGGCGGTCACTGCCGACCCCGGCTTCCCGCTGCGCATCGTCCCGGCGTTCTCGCCGCAGCGCAATGCGCAGGGCGGCCCCGCCCGCGTGCAGGCCGCGGCGGCGGCCGGCACCGACAAGCTGCGCTTCGGTCCGGTCAAGTTCATTGTCGACGGTTCGATCCAGGGCTTTACCGCTCGCCTGCGTGCACCGGGGTATGCCGGCGGCCAGGCCAATGGCTTGTGGCTGATCCCGCCCGAGCAACTGCTCGACGTCTTCACGCCATTCCACCTGGCCGGCCTGCCGCTGCATATCCACACCAATGGCGACGAGGCGACGCAAGTGGTGCTGGACGTATTGGAAGCCATGCTGTCGCGCCATCCGCGCGCGGACCATCGCCATACGCTGCAGCACTGCCAGCTGGCGGACGAGGCACAGCTGGCGCGCGCGGCGCGGCTGGGGCTGTGCATCAACTTCTTCTCCAACCACCTGTACTACTGGGGCGATGCGCATGCCGGCCAGACCGTGGGACCGGCGCGGGCTGCGCGCATGAACCCGGCGGGCACGGCGCGGCGGCTGGGGATTCCGTTCGCGATCCATTCCGATGCGCCGATCACGCCGCTGAACCCGCTCTTTACGGCGTGGTGCGCGGTGCAACGCCAGACCGCTTCCGGCCGCGTGCTGGGCGAAGCGGAGCGCCTGCCGGTCGCCGACGCGCTGTATGCCATCACCATGGGTGCGGCCTATACACTGAAGCTCGACCATCGCATCGGCAGCATCGCGCCCGGCAAGCTGGCAGACTTTGCCGTGCTGGAAGATGACCCGACCGCGGTGGGTCCCGAGTGCCTGAAGGACGTGCGCGTCTGGGGCACGGTACTGGGCGGGCGCGTGTTCGCGGCGCCGGCCCGATGAACACGCGGCCTCCGGTCCCGCTGGCGGTGGTCGGCGGCTACCTTGGCGCCGGCAAGACCACCTTGCTCAACCGCTTGCTGGCCAACGCGCACGGGCGCCGCATCGCGGTGCTGGTCAATGACTTCGGCGAGATCAATATCGATGCCGCGCTGATCCGCACGCGCAGCGACGACGTGATCCAGCTGGAGAACGGCTGCATCTGCTGCTCGATCGGCGGCCGGCTGGCCGAGGCGCTGGTGGCCATCGCAGCGCGGGAGCAGCGGCCGGACTTGCTGGTGATCGAGGCCAGCGGCGTCTCGGACCCGCAGCGCATTGCTCAGGTCGGCTTGCTGGATCGGGCCTTTGTGCTCAATGCCGTGGTGGTGGCCGTGGATGTGACCGAGGTCGGCCACAGCCTGCACGATCCGCTGGTGGGCGACATGGTGCGGCAACAGATCGCGGGAGCCTCGGTAGTGGTGCTGACCAAGGCAGACCTTGCCGATGCGGATGCGCTGGCAATGGCTGCCGCCACGGTCGACGCCATCGCGCCGCGTGCCACGGTGCTGACCGCATGCGAGGGCGAGGTGCCCTTGTCGGTCTTTGTCGACGCCGCCCTGCCGGCACCACATGCCGATGCCGTGCTGCAGGCGGGCGGGCACTGGCGGCGAGCCGTCGGCACCGTGCACGCCGGCATCCGCAGCATTTCATACCAGACCGGCCGCGACTTCGACAAGGCGCTGCTGCGGCAGGCGCTGAAGACGCTGCCGGTGCGGCTGCTGCGCGCGAAGGGCATGGTCAGGCTGGCAGCCGATCCGCGCCTGCACGAAATGCATGTGGTCGCGGGCCGCACGCGGCTGAGTCCGATGGCGCAAGGCGATGCGGCAGGGTCTGCGCTGGTCCTGATCGGTGCCTTCGGTGCGGAGGAGGAGAGGCGTATCCGCGCCTGCCTCGATCTGGCGCTCGCCTGAGCGGGCGCGCGAACGGCGTCGCTGCGGCGCCGCTCAGGTGTGGAATTCTTCCGGTTCCGCATGCGCCGGCCTTCCTTCCCAGCCGCCACGCTCGAACTCCGCAATTACCTGCGCCCCAAACAGCAGCAAGGTCGCCGCGATCTCCAGGCTCAGCAGCACCACGATCGCCGTAGTCAGCGAGCCATAGACCCGGCTCACCTGCGACAAGGTGGTGAAGTACCACGCCAGCACATGGCGGGAGATTTCCCACAACACGGCCGCAATCAACGCGCCGCTCAGCGCATGCTGCAGCGACAGCCTGCCAACCGGCATCACCATGTAGATCGAGGTCAGCATCAGCACCTCGCCGATGAAGCCGAGCAGGTAGAGCAGGCCGGTCGAGAGCCGGTCCAGCGACCAGTCGCGGCCCAGCACTTCCACATGCCGTTCGCCGATGGCCAGCAGGCCGCCCGATACCAACGTGACCAGCAGCAGGCCCACGCTCAGTACCGCGATATAGCAGTAGGGCAGCAGCGCCGAGACCAGGAAATGCCGGCGCCGGATCGCCACGCGGTGCTCGAAGATCACCGACATGGCATTCTCCAGCACGGTAAAGGCGAGCGAGCTGAAGAACAGCATGGTGACCAGCAGCACCCAGCCGATCGTGCCACGGTTGCGCAGGAAGGCGGCAAGCTCGGTGACCAGGGCCCTGGACTGCCCCGGCACCACCCACTCCAGGTAGCGCGCGAGCGTGGACAACAGCAGGTCTGGTTCGATCACGTGCGACAGGGCGATGATCATCAGGATCAGCAGCGGCACGATCGACAGCAGCGCGTAGTAGGCCACCGCGCCGGCCAGCAGCAGCCCCTGGTTGGCGCGGAACTGCCTGAGCGTGTGCCAGGCAAAGCGCCCCGGATGGCGGAGCAGGTCGCGGACGCGGGCGTCGGGAAGCTGCATGGCAGACACCGGAGAGGATGGGTTTCGCAATTATGCGGCTTCGCTGCCTGACATTCCACCGGGTTATGGCTCTATTCCGAACGCATCATTGTGGTCGGGAACCGCGTCCGCCAAGATGGCGCCCGCGGCCTGCACCATGCGGGCTTGCACCTCATGCATACAAGGCGGCGCACCGTGCGTGCAGCCGCCTGGACAGGAATGGAGACAGCATGCAAGCGCAAACAGTGTCGCGCAGGACGGGATTCGGACGCAGTCGGGTGTGGTTGGCCGTGGCGCTGCTGGTGGCGCCGATGAGCGTTGCGCTGGCGCAGGGCACCGGCCAGCCCGTGGCCGTTGCCGAGGACGAGGTCATGCAGGGCTTTCCGCCGCCGCCCGACAAGCAAGTCAGCCGCGGCAGCGGGCTGCGTCCGCCGTATATGCGCTGGGCGTTCCGGCATGCGCGCGAGATGTCGCCGACGGCGGGGATCCGGCATGCCAGCCAGCCGCTGGCCCTGGCCGGTCAGCCCGGCACGGAACTGGACGGCACCACGTTTGCCGTGGCGGGCAAGACGGTCCGACTGGCCGACTACCTGCGCGACACCCATACCGACGGCTTTATCGTGCTGCACCAGGGCAAGGTCGTCTATGAGCGCTACCTCGCGGGCTTTGGTCCTTACCAGCCGCATATCTGGGCCTCGATGACCAAGTCCGTCACCGGGCTGCTGGCCGCCATGCTGGTCGAAGAGGGCAAGCTCGATCCGCAGGCCCGGCTCGCGCAGTATGTGCCGGAACTGGCCGGCAACCCGTTCGGCGAGGCCACGGTACAGCAGAACCTGGACATGGAGGTGCCGGTGGGCTACCCGGAGGGGCTGCCGCCGGACCTGGGGCTGTTCGGGGCGGTGGGGATCGTGCCGCGCAAGGCGGAGGCGCCGGACACCATCTATGACTTCCTCAAGGTCGTCCACGCCACCGGCGGGCGCGACGATGGCGGCGTCTGGTACTACCAGAACGGCTCGCCGGAAGCGGTGGCATGGGCGCTGCGGCGCATCACCGGCAAGAGCTGGGCGCAACTGGTGAGCGAGCGGCTGTGGTCCCGCTTTGCCGACGATGATGCCTACACCCAGGTGGACCGCCAGGGCACGGAAATGGCCAGCGGCGGCATGAATTCCACGCTGCGCGATGCCGCCCGCTTTGCCGAGGCCGTGCGCCGGGCGGCCGCCGGCGACGCCTCGGGCGGGATCTCGCCGGCGGCGGCGCGCATTGCGCTGCAGCCGGCCGGCAACCAGGCCCGCTTTGCGCGCGGCAACACCATGCCGGGCCGCGACGGCTATGGCTACCGCAACTACTGGTTCCAGCGCAACGACGGCGACGGCAGCATCGAGGCCAGCGGGCGCTTCGGACAGAAGATCTATATCAACCCGGCCAGGGGGCTGACGGTGGTGAAGTTCTCCGCCAGCCCGGACGGCGCCGCGCGTGCGACCAGCGCAGCCGCGGTGCGCAAGGGCGACGATCCGGCCCGGGCGCTGGAATCCGCCGAGGCCATGGTGGCCGCGGCGCTCGCGATCCAGCGCGCGGTCAGCCGCTGAGCCACGCCGGCAGGGGCCGGCGGACTCTCCCGATCTGCCTCTCACGCACGCCGCCAGGGCGTGCGCAGGACTGCCGCGCGCCTGCGGGCCGCGCAGTCCGCAATCCAGCCATCGGCATCTTCGCCGTGGCGATGACCAACCACAACGAAAGAGAATGGATGCGGCATCGCTTTTGAGCAGCACCTAGTCCTGCGGCGCCCCCGCCGCCCGCCGCAGGCAATCCAGCATGGCCATGACCGCCGCGCGCGACTGCGCGTCGTCACGCCAGTACATCGACACCGAGCCGAACCCCGCCAGCCGCAGCGGCACGATGCGCAGCGCGCCCAGCGCTTCCAGCCGGCGCGCGGTGCGGTGCGAGGCCAGGCCGATCATGTCGCTGTTGTTGAGTAGCGTGAGATTCAGCACGGTGGAATTGCTCTCCACGCAATCTGCCGGCAGCGCACGCTCGGCGCTGGCCAGCGCGCCTTCCAGCGCGTTGCGGATGGGCGTGCCGCGCGGCCACACCACCCAGCGGTAGCGATACAGGTCGTCCCAGCCGATGCGCGCGCCTTGCAGCAGCGGGTGGCGCGGCCGGGCGACGAAGTGGATCGGCTCCATGTAGAGCGATTCGGTGCGCATGTGCGCATCCTGCAGCTCGGGCGCCGAGCGGCCCACCACGATATCCAGCTCGCTGTGCGCCAGCTGGCTCATGAGCCGGTCCATGGTCGTTTCCACCAGCCGCACGCTGGCGCGGGGCATCTGCTGCAGCAATTGCAGCGCTGCCAGCGGCACGGTATCCGCCGACGACGCGCCCGAGGTACCCACCACCACGATCCCGCTGCCGCCGTCGCGCATGGCCTGCAGGTCGTCGCGCGCGGTATCCAGCTGGGCCTCGATCCGGCGGGCGTGCTCGATCAGCGACTCGCCGTAGGGCGTGGGCCGCAGCCCGCGCGCCTGGCGCTCGAACAGGGGCAGCCCGATATCGTCCTCCAGGTCCTTCAGCCATTTGGAAAGGCCCGGCTGGGTCGTGTTCAGCATGGCCGCCGACTGGCTCATATTGCCGGTCTCGGCCAGGCTCAGCAGCATCTGCAGGTTGCGCAGCCGCAATCTCTGGGTCCAGTCCATGAGGCTACCTATATGAAAAATGGTATCGATAAGATGAAAAGTTCATTTCAAATCTTATAGGCCGCCGCGTATAACGACAACAAGACGGTGCGAGCGATGACACGCACCCACAAAAGCGCTCCCAAAGCCCTGCATAAAGTTACGGAGACAGCATGTCCGAACACACCCCAGACCCGGCCCGCGTGGCCTATTACGAAGAAATCGGCCGCAGCCACATGACCCCGCTGTGGGAGTCGCTGCACGCGCTGGTGCCGCCGCAACCGCGGCCGCAGATCGTTCCCGCCATCTGGAAGTACGCCCAGATCCGCCCGCTGGTGATGCAGGCCGGCGGCGTCATCAGCGCCGAGGAAGCGGTGCGCCGCGTGCTGGTGCTGGAGAACCCGGGCATTCCGGGCAAGTCGAGCATCACCTCCACGCTGTACGCCGGCCTGCAGCTGATCCTGCCGGGCGAGATCGCGCCCAGCCACCGCCATACCCAGTCCGCGCTGCGCTTTATCGTCGAAGGCAAGGGCGCCTGGACCGCGGTCAACGGCGAGCGCACCACCATGCATCCCGGCGACTTCATCATCACGCCGTCGTGGACCTGGCACGACCATGGCAACCCTGCCGTCGAGGACGGCGGCGAGCCGGTGGTGTGGCTGGACGGGCTGGATATCCCGCTGGTGCAGCAGTTCGATGCCGGGTTTGCCGAGAACTACCCGGAAGCCCAGCAGCCCGTGACCCGCGTCGAGGGCGACAGCTTTGCCCGCTTCGGCCATAACATGGTGCCGGTGCGGCACCGCGTGACCGATCCCACTTCGCCGGTCTTCAGCTACCCGTACGAGCGCTCGCGCGAGGCGCTGGACCAGCTCTACCGCAACGGCGAGCTCGATGCCTGGGACGGGGTCAAGCTGCGCTATATCAACCCGGCCACCGGCGGCTGGCCGATGCCGACCATCGCCACCTTCATGCAGTACCTGCCGGCGGGCTTCCAGGGCAAGACCTACCGCAGCACCGACGCCACCGTCTACAGCGTAGTGGAAGGGCGCGGCACGGTGCGCATCGGTGACGACCAGTTCCAGTTCGAGCCGCGCGACATCTTCGTGGCCCCGTCGTGGGCGCCGGTGCAGCTGGGCGCGCTGGAAGACGCGGTGCTGTTCAGCTATTCCGACCGGCCCGTGCTGTCCGCGATGAACCTGCTGCGCGAAGCGCGCACCTGAGCGTCCCGCGACCCTGATCCGACCTGCCCCGGGCGGTGCCTGCGCGCACCGCCTGAGGCTCCCGCTTACCTGACGACTTCCGGAAACCTCGAACCATGTCCTACGTCTTCACGCCCCCCGCCACCGTTTCCATCCCCGTTGCCGGCAGCGACGACCAGTTCGCCGTGCGCCGCGTCTACTGCGTGGGCCGCAACTACGCCGCCCATGCGCGCGAGATGGGCTTCGATCCCGACCGCGAGCCGCCGTTCTTCTTCTGCAAGCCGGCGGATGCGATCGTCCCGGTGCAGGCCGGCATCACGCTGGACCTGCCGTATCCGGCGCAGACGCAGAACTACCACTACGAGGCCGAGCTGGTGGCAGTGATCGGCAAGGCTGGTTCGGATATCCCGGTCGAACAGGCACTCGAACACGTGTGGGGCTATGCCGTCGGCCTCGACATGACCCGCCGCGACCTGCAGATGAAGATGCGCGAAATGGGCCGCCCCTGGGAGATCGGCAAGGCCTTCGATGCCTCGGCGCCGGTCGCGCCGATCCACCGCGCCAGCGAGATCGGCCACCCGCAACAGGCCGGCATCTGGCTGACGGTCAACGGTGAAACGAAGCAGCGCAGCGATGTGTCGCACCTGATCTGGTCGGTGGCCGAGACGGTGGCCTACCTGTCGCAGTTCTTCCGCCTGGAACCGGGTGATGTGATCTTCACCGGTACGCCGGAAGGCGTGGGCGCGGTCAAGGCCGGCGAGACCATGGTCACGGGCGTGGACGGCCTCGGCGAGCTGGCCGTGCGCGTGGTCTGAACCTCTGAATCGCAGCACACGGGCATTACCGATCATGCAGCTCTATAGTTTCTTCAACAGCTCCACGTCCTACCGGGTGCGCATCGCGCTGGCCCTCAAGGGCCTGCCGTACGACTACCTGCCGGTCAATATCCGCACCGGCCAGCACCGCGAGCCGGAGTACGTCGGGAAAATCAACCCGTCCGCGACCGTGCCCGCGCTGGTGGATGGCGGTTTTACGCTCGGGCAGTCGTTCGCGATCCTCGACTACCTGGACGCGCTCCATCCGGAGCCGCGCCTTGTGCCGCAAGACCCGGTGCAGCGTGCGCGGGTGCTGGAACTGGCCACGCTGATCGGCTGCGACATCCACCCGGTCAACAACCTGCGCGTGCTGCGCTACCTGCAGGACGTGCTGAAGGTCACGCCCGAGCAGAAGGATGCCTGGTACCGCCACTGGATCGATGAAGGCATGGCCGGCGTGGAGCACCTGCTGGCGCAGCACGGGCATGGCAGGTGGTGCTTCGGCGATGCGCCGACACTCGCTGACGTCACGCTGGTGCCGCAAGTCGCCAACGCCCTGCGCATGGGCTGCGACCTGAGCCGGTACCAGCGCGCGATGGCGGTCTACGCACACGCCAGCGCCCATCCCGCCTTTGCCCAGGCGGCGCCCGGGCGCCAGCCCGACCACACCGCCTGACGCATCGCGCAGGCGAGGAGACAAGACATGAGCAGTACCAACAACGCGACCGGCAAGGTCCTCATCATCGGCGGCGGCATCGGCGGCCTGGCCGCGGCGCTGGCGCTCGCACGCCAGGGCATCCGCATCGAACTGCTGGAGCAGGCCGAGCAGATCGGCGAGATCGGCGCGGGCATCCAGCTCGCCGCCAACGCCTTTGCCGCACTGGATGCGCTGGGCGTAGGCGAAGCTGCGCGCAGCCGGGCTGTCTTTACCGACTACCTCAGCCTGCGCGATGCGATCGATACCAGCGTGATCGCCGAGGTTGACGTCGGGCAGGCGTACCGCGAGCGCTTCGGCAACCCGTATGCGGTGATCCATCGCGCCGATATCCACCTGTCGATCCTGGAGGCGGTGCAGGACCACCCGCTGATTACGTTCCGCACCAGCACGCGCGTGGAACAGCTGCTGCAGGACGACCAGGGTGTGACCGTGATCGACCAGCACGGCGAACACCACCGTGGCGATGCCGTGATCGGCTGCGACGGCGTCAAGTCCGCGATCCGCCAGGCGCTGATCGGCGATGAGCCGCGCGTCACCGGGCACGTGGTCTATCGCGCCGTGGTCGGCGTCGCCGACATGCCGCAGGACCTGCAGGTCAATGCACCGGTGGTGTGGGCCGGCCCGCATTGCCACCTGGTCCACTACCCGCTGCGCGGCGGCCAGCAGTACAACCTGGTGGTGACCTTCCACAGCCGCGAGCAGGAAACCTGGGGCGTGCGCGACGGCAGCAAGGCGGAAGTGCTGTCGTACTTCGAGGGCATCCATCCGCTGCCGCACCAGATGCTGGACCGGCCCACTTCCTGGAAGCGCTGGGCCACCGCCGACCGCGACCCGGTCGAGCGCTGGAGCTTCGGCCGCGCCACCATCCTGGGCGATGCCGCGCACCCGATGACCCAATACGTGGCCCAGGGCGCCTGCCAGGCGCTGGAAGACGCGGTCACGCTGGGCGCCGCGGTGCAGGCCGCCGGCGGCAATTGCGAGGCAGCGTTCAAGCTGTACGAGCAGGCCCGCATCCCGCGTACCGCCCGCGTGCTGTATGCCGCGCGCGACATGGGCCGGGTCTACCACGCCAAGGGCGTGGACCGGCTGGTGCGCAACAGCCTGTGGACCGGCCGCACGCAGGCGCAGTTCTACGACGCGCTGCAGTGGCTGCATGGCTGGCGTGCCGACCAGTGCCTGAGCCCCACGCCGTGGCTGTAAGCCGCTGGCGCAATTTTTCTTCGCAGTCAATCCGAAACGATCTGGCGGCCGCGCATAAGGCTGCCGGACGTGACTCGCCCCTAATCCTGGCATCAAGGAGGAGACCACCATGCCTGCCAGCCAACCCCTGAACGTCACCGCGTTCATCGACCGCCAGCCGCTGTCGGCGTTCCAGGTGAGCATCGTCGTGCTGTGCTTCCTGATCGTTGCGGTCGATGGCTTCGATACGGCGGCGATCGGCTTCATCGCACCAGCCATCCGCGCGGAATGGCAGCTGACGCCGGCCCAGCTGGCGCCGCTGTTCGGCGCCGGGCTCGGCGGCCTGATGGTCGGCGCCTTCGTCTTCGGCCCGCTGGCCGACCGCTTCGGGCGCAAGGGCGTGCTGGTGCTGTCGGTGCTGTTCTTCGGTGCCGCCAGCCTGGCCTCGGCCTGGTCGCAGGACCTGTGGACGCTGGTGCTGCTGCGCTTCCTGACCGGCCTGGGCCTGGGCGGGGCCATGCCCAACGCCATCACGCTGACCTCGGAGTTCTGTCCGGAAAAGCGGCGCTCGTTCCTGGTCACGACCATGTTCTGCGGCTTCACGCTGGGCTCGGCTTTCGGCGGCCTGGCTTCCGCCGGGCTGATCGACGCCTTTGGCTGGCGCTCGGTGCTGGTCACCGGCGGGGTCATGCCGCTGGTGCTGGCGGCGCTGCTGCTGTGGCTGCTGCCGGAATCGGTGCGCTACCTCGTGCTGGCCGGCAAGCAGCGCGAACGCATCGTCGCCACGCTGCAGAAGATCGCGCCGCAAGCCGACCTGCGTGACGCCACCTTCGTGGTCGGCGAACAGCGCAGCACCAGCTCGCCCGTGCGGCACCTGTTCCGGCCCGAGCTGCTGCGGGGCACGCTGCTGTTCTGGCTGACGTTCTTCATGAGCCTGCTGGTGATCTACCTGCTGTCCAGCTGGCTGCCGACGCTGCTGCGCACCGCCGGCCATTCGCTGCGCACGGCAGCGCTGGTGACAACCATGTTCCAGGTCGGCGGGACGGTGGGGGCGATTGCGCTGGGTTGGCTGATGGACCGGATCAATCCGCACTATGTGCTGGCGTCCAGCTATGGGCTGGCGGCGCTTGGCATCGCGGCGGTGGGCAGCGTTGCTTCCGAGCCGGTGGCTGCGGGCATGGCGGTGTTTCTTGCGGGCTTCTGCGTCTCAGGGTCGCAGGTGGGTGCGAATGCGCTGTCCGCCAGCTTCTATCCGACGGACTGCCGTGCCACAGGCGTGAGCTGGGCCAACGGCGTGGGCCGGATGGGCTCGGTGGTGGGGTCGGTCGGCGGGGCCACCATGCTGTCGATGGGCCTGGGCATGCCGGCGTTGTTTGCGTTGATCGGCGTGCCGGCGCTGATCGCAGGGTTGTCGATGTTCTCGCTGGGGATGGTCAGGCGCGAGAGTGCGGTGGAGCGCCTGGCAGTCTGAAGGCGGGCGGCGGGAGTGACTGAGAGGGAGGCGGCCTGACGGTCTCCCCCTCGGCATCATGGCTGTCCGCGATCGATCAGGCGATCGGCAGTTTCAGCACCTGCTCGGTGGTCAGGATATCGCCGAAGGTGTCGTCGATGGTGGCAAGCGCGGCCCGGTGCAGGTCCCGGTGCGGCACCACGCCGCCGGCCGTATCCAGGTCGCGCGTGGCGCAGGCATCCTCCGCCACGATTACGCCGTATCCGAGCGGCGCCGCATCGCGCGCCGCGCCGGACACGCAGGCATGGGTCATCAGGCCCGTGATGATCAGGGTCTTGATGCCGGCGGCCTTCAGGCGCTGGTCCAGGTCGGTCGTCGGGAACACGCTGACCGAGGTCTTCTGCAACACGGTGTGATGCGCGGCCGGCTGCAGGTCGCTGTGGAATTCCACGCTGGCGCTCTGTTCCGCAAAGACGGGGCTGCCCGCGGGCGTCACGTGCTGGATGTGGAAAACAGGAATCCTGGCCGCATCCGCATGAGCGATCAGGCGTTGCGCATTGCCCAGGGCGCGCGCGCCGTCCGGGATCGGCATCTTGCCGCTGAAGTACTCATTCTGGAAATCGATCACCAGCAAGGCGCTGCTGGCGGCTTCGATGGCGGTGGGGGCCGGTGCGCCGGCCATGGTGCGAATCGTCGGGTGGTTCATTGTGGTCCTCGTCATGGAAAAGAAGAGGGCGGCGCCGCTGGCGAGGAGGCCGCCCCAATCACCGCAACCGCGGCATGGGAGGTAGTTTCCAACGCCGGCTGCAACCCCGAAAGTGGCCCGATGGACAACATCCGATAGAATTGGGCCATCCTCAATTCGTGTCCGTGCCAGCGAGAACGCAATGCACACCGTCGCGGTGATCGCCTTCGAAGGCATCAGCCCCTTCCACCTGTCCGTACCCTGTATCGTGTTTGGCGACGATCTTGCCCGGCTGGGCGTGCCGCGCTACCGGCTGGTCATCTGCGGCGAGAAGACCGGGCTGATTCCCACCATGTCCGGGTTCAGGATCGAGGTCGGGCACGACCTTTCGGTGCTGGCAGAGGCCGATACGGTCATCATGCCGGCCTGGCGCGACCCGGCGGAGCGCCCGCCCCACGCCCTGGTGGAAGCGCTGCAAAGCGCCAGCGCGCGGGGCGCGCGGATTGCCGGCCTCTGCCTGGGTACGTTCGTGGTCGCCGAGGCGGGTTTGCTGGACGGGCGCACGGCGGCCACGCACTGGGCCTGGGCCGATGACTTTGCGAACCGGTATCCGCAGGTCCGGCTCGATCGCAACTCCCTGTATATCGACGATGGCGACATCCTGACCTCGGCCGGGACGGCGGCCGCCCTGGATTGCTGCCTGCACCTGCTGCGCCGCGACCATGGCGCGGACGTCGCCAACCGGGTAGCCCGCCGCATGGTCGTTGCCCCGCACCGGCATGGCGGCCAGGCCCAGTACATCGAACAGCCGCTGCCCCGGGTGGACGGCGCGGACAAGCTCAGCACGACCCTGGACTGGGCCATCGAAAACCTGGACCAGGCGCTGACACTGGACACGCTGGCGCAGCAGGCCGGGATGAGCCGGCGCAACTTCACCAGGCGCTTCAAGGCGAAGACTGGCGCAACGGTGACGCAGTGGGTGCTGAACCACAGGCTGACGGCGGCGCAGCGCCTGCTGGAGACGACGGACAAGGGGGTTGACCTGATTGCCGAGCTGGTGGGGTTTGGATCCGCCGTTTCGTTCCGGCAGCACTTCACCCAGGCCTTAGCCGTTTCTCCGTCGGCTTACCGCAAGCAGTTTGGCGGTGCGGTGCTGAGCGGGCAAGGCTCCCCATCGGCTTGATCTGGGTGCAGCCAGCCCACAACAGCCAGCGCAAGAAAACAAGGGATTTCCCTCTTCGTGTTTCGGCCATCGGTCGAGATATTCTTAATGGCTTCCATCATGGTGGTAGACAATGTTGTGCATTAAAGCCGGGCGGGGGGCGGTGCGGAGCGAGTGCATGTGGCACGGCGGCGGTGCGGGCTGACCGCATGCCCCATGTCCAGCGTGGGCCAGGCCTGTGACCGGGCAGTGGCCCGGAACTTGCGTCCGCGTGCGGCAACGCAAGCAAGGGGATTCACATGGCAGGCACCACGACCAGGACAAGGGAGGCCAGGAAAGAAGCCGCAACACGGGCGGTGGCGCCTGCCGCCAGCGCCGACCCGCCGTCACGGGAAGGGCGGGAGTGCCGGGACGGCGACAGCACCGTGCAGTCGCTGACGCGGGCGCTCCAGCTGATCGAGCTGTTGTCCGATGACGACGAGGGTTACCGGCTGGTGGATCTGGCGGCACGCAGCGGCCTGTCTACATCGACCGTCCATCGCCTGCTGACCACGCTCGAGCAACGCCAGTTTGTCCAGTTCGATCGCGAGCGCAGCCTGTGGTACGTGGGCGTGCGTTGCTTCTCGGTGGGTGCCGCTTTCGCCCGCCGGCGCCGCATCAGCGAACTCGCCCTGCCGGTGATGCAACGGTTGAGCGCGCTGTCCGGGGAGACCGTCAACCTGGGCGTGGCCAGCGACGGGCAAATTGTTTTCGCCTGCCAGGCAGAAGGCCCCCACGGCAGCCGCGCGCAGGCCCCGCCCGGCCACCGCCCCCCGCTGCATGGCACGGCCATGGGCCAGGCGGTGCTGGCCGCCAAGAGCGAGCCCGACGTGCTGCAATACCTGCGCACCTTTGGCCTCCCGCGCCTGACCAACAACACCATTGCGCGCCCCTCGCGCCTGCATGAGACCCTGGCCGAAGTGCGCCGGCGCGGCTATGCGGTGGACGACGAGCAGAATGCGGTCGGCCTGTGCTGCATTGCCGCCGCGATTTGTGACGAGCACGGCCGGCCCTTCGCCGCGGTCTCGCTGGCCGGTTCCAGCCAGCGCATCGTGCGTGCCCGTTTCGATGAGCTTGGCGCCTGGGTGCGTTGGGCTGCCACAGAGATCAGCGCTGCCTACGGCGGGCGCTGCACCCGCGTGCCCTGCCCGATGCCAGTGCCCGCAGCGTCCTTGCCTTTCCACGCGGGCGCGCCGGAAAGCTGTTGATTCCTAAGGGTTTATTCAAGAAGTTCCGGCGTGCGGGAAAGCCGCCGCGCGGGTCTGGCCATGCGCTTCAATGGAAGCAATGTCACGACCGGCCCCCGCACCATGAAGACCCTGCTTGCCGATACCCCCTGGAGCCGACGACTTGCCGCCGGCATTGACCGTATAGCCATCCTGTGCGGATGGTGGCTGATCGTGCTGTCGGTGGCGACCTGCGTCGAAATGCTCGGGCGCAAGCTGGGCGGCTTCAGCTTGCAGGGCATCGATGAAATCGGCGGCTATACCTACGCCATCCTTGGCGCGTGCGGCTTTGCCTACACCCTGGTCGGGCGCGGCCATACCCGGGTGGACTTCCTGCTGACGCGCTTTCCGGTCAAGGTGCGGGCCGTGCTCAACCTGCTGGCGATGCTGAGCCTGGCTGCCGTGGCCGGACTCTGCCTCTGGCGCGCCGGCCATGTGCTGGTGGACACCATCGACCTGCACAGCACCGCGTCCACGCCGCTTGCCACGCCCCTGTGGATGCCCCAGACCCTGTGGCTGGCCGGCTATTCCCTGTTCGCACTGGTGGCGGCCTGCGCCGCCTGGCACGCCCTGCAGCTGCTGGTGCGGCGCGACTGGGCCCGCCTGAACAGCCAGTTCGGGCCGCAGACCCTGGCCGAGGAGATCGAGGCGGAGGCGGACATCCGCGTTGCCGCCGCGCCCGCTGAGGGCAATGGCGCGGGCCAGGGCAGCGCTGAAGGCAAGAGCGAAGGAGCGGCAGCATGATCGGTCCCATTGAAATCCTGCTCGGGCTGTGCCTGATGCTGGGGCTGATGTTCCTTGGCTTCCATGTGGCCACCAGCATGCTGGTGGTGGGCGTGGCCGGGGCGCTGGCCTATTTCGGCATGCCCGCGATCGACGCATTGGGCGAACAGTTGTGGGCGGCCGGCGAGGACTACCTGCTGCTGTCGATCCCGCTCTACATCCTGCTGGGCGAGATCCTGATGCGCGGCGGCGCGACGGACAAGATGTACCAGTCGCTCGGAGACTGGCTGAACCGCCTGCCGGGCGGCCTGCTGCATACCAATATCGGTGCCTCGGCATTGTTCTCGGCGGTGTCCGGGTCATCGGTGGCCACCGCGGCGACGATTTCCACGGTCGCGCTGCCTTCCTTCCGCAATCGCGGCTATGACCAGCGCATGGTGCTGGGCTCGATCGCGGCCGGCGCCAGCCTGGGCAACCTGATCCCGCCCGGCGTGGCCTTCATCATCTACGGCTCGATGACCAATACTTCGGCGGCGCGGCTGTATGTGGCGGGCGTGCTGCCCGGGGCCATCATGACCGTGCTGTTCCTGGCCACGATCCTGCTGATCTGCCTGTGGAAGCCCGCGGCGGGCGGCCCGCGCGAGGCCCGTGTGCCGCTGCTCGCCAGGCTGAGCAACTCGCGCCACCTGGCGGGTCCGCTGCTGGTGTTCACGGTGGTGATGGGCAGCATCTACACCGGCTGGGCCACGGTCACCGAGAGCGCCGCGCTCGGCGTGCTGGTGTGCCTGCCGGTGGCGGCCGCCTACGGCAAGCTCAGCGTCGCCATGCTGCACGACTGCTTCCGCTCCACGCTGCGCCTGACGGCGATGACCGCGCTGATCCTGGTGGCCGCGCTCTACCTGAACTTCGTGCTCTCCATGCTGGGGGTGCCGCAGGCGCTGGCCGGCCTGATGAAGCAGGTGGACGTGTCGCCGGCGGTGTTGCTGTGGCTGCTGGCAGCCCTCTACCTGGTGCTGGGCATCGCGCTGGAGACCATGCCGATGCTGGTCGGCACGGTCCCGGTGGTCTTCCCGATCGTGCAGGCGGCCGGCATCGATCCCGTGTTCTTCGGGGTGTTCATGGTGCTGATGTGCGAGATCTCGCTGATCAGCCCGCCGATCGGCATGACGCTCTACGTGATCCAGGGCGTGCGCGGCGAAGGATCGATCAATGAAGTCTTCCAGGGCACGCTGCCGTTCTTTGCCGCCATGGTGGTGATGACCGCCGTGCTGATCCATTTCCCGGCGATTGCCACCTACCTGCCCAACCTGATGTTCGGGCATTGACCTCCAAGGAAGCTCCCATGAACGCCAAACGAATCGCCGGCGCGCTGATCGCGGCCGCCCATGTCGCCTGCGCTGCCGCCGTGCTGCTGCCGGGCACTGCCCAGGCACAGCCGGCCCAGCCTGCCCAGCAAACGAAGCTGCGGGTAGCCGGCAACCTCGTCGCGACCGGCCTGATCCAGCAGAACAAGGAGCAGCCCTTTTTCGAGAACTTCGCCAGGAACACCGGCCTGCCGATCGATGCCGACTACAAGCCGATGGATGTGCTCGGCATCAAGGATTCAGACGGCCTGCGCGTGCTCCGCTCCGGGCTGTTCGACATCGTCAGCCTGCGCCTGGCCCAGGTCTCGCGCGACGAGCCATTCTTCCTCGGGCCGGACATCGTTGGCCTGAGCACCGACTACGGCTCGGCCAGCAAGGCCGTGGATGCCTACCGCAATGCCTTCGACAAGCGCCTGCAGGAACGCTACGGCGCCAAGCTGCTCGGGATCTGGCCGTTCGGGCCGCAGGTGGTGTTCTGCAAGTCGCCGATCGGCGGCCTGGCCGACCTGAAGGGCAAGAAGGTGCGCGTCTACGACCAGTCCCTGGCCAAGTTCATCGAGAAGCTCGGCGGCATTCCGGTGACGATCCCCTTCGGCGAGACCCAGCAGGCGCTCGAGCGCGGCGTCACCGATTGCGCGATCACCGGCCCGAGCTCGGCGAACACGGCGGGATGGCCCGAGGTCACCTCATACTTCATGCCAGTCGGCTTCCAGATCGCGCTCAATGCCTACGCCATCAAGCTCAGCCGCTGGAACGCGCTGCCGCCCGAGCAGCAAACGCGCCTGGCCGAGGCCTTCCAGCGTTTCGAGCGCGATACCTGGTCCTATTCGCGCGAATTGTTCGAGGATGCCTCGCGCTGCAACGTCGGCAAAGAGCCGTGCAAGACCGGCAAGAAGTTCGCCATGAAGGAGGTGCCCGTGCGTCCGGCCGACCTGCAGCTGGTGCGCGACGCGCTGACCACGGTCTCGCTGCCGACCTGGACCGAGGTCTGCGACAAGTCCTACCCGCAATGCTCGGCCATCTGGAAGCAGACCATCGGGCCGCTGGTCGGGCTCAAGTGAACACTGAGGACGGCGGAGACGACGATGGATGATCTTTGGAAACTGCCGGCACATGCGCTCACCGACGGCTACGCCACCGGCCGCTTCACGCCGCAACAGGCGCTGGCGTCCTGCCTGGCGCGCACGGCGCACTGCAATCCGGCGCTGAACGCCGTGATCGCATTCGATACTGAAGGCGCCATCGCGGCGGCACAGGAGAGCACCTCGCGCTGGCGCCGTGGCGAGCCGCTGGGTGCGCTCGATGGCGTGCCGGTCACCGTCAAGGACAACCTGCACGTGCGCGGCCTGCCCACGCATTGGGGCAGCCGCGCGCTGGCGGGCTTTGTCCCGGACCGCGACGAACTGCCGGTGGCGCGCCTGCGCGCGGCCGGGGCGCTGATCTTCGGCAAGACCAATGTGCCGGAGTTCGCCATGCAGGGCTATACCGACAACCTCGTCTTCGGCACAACCGGCAATCCCTGGCAGCCGGCCCTGACGCCGGGCGGGTCTTCCGGCGGCGCGGTGGCGGCGGTGGCATCGGGCTGCTGCCCGCTGGCGCTGGGCACCGACGGCGGCGGCTCGATCCGGCGCCCGGCCTCGCATACCGGGCTGGTGGGCTTCAAGCCGTCGCCCGGACGACTGCCGCGCGGCAGCGGGTTGCCCGAGATCTTCATGCGCTATGAAGTGGTCGGCCCGCTGGCCCGCTGCATGGCCGATGCGATGGCCATGGCCGAGGCGCTGGGCCAGCCCGACCCGCGCGATCCCGATTCCCGGCGCTTTGCCGGCGTGCCGCTGCAGATGCCGCCGCGGCCATGCCGGGTCTTGCACGTGCCCCGCTTCGGCGATCATCCGGTGGATGCGCGCATCGCTGCCTTGACCGGGCAGGCAGCGCAAGGGCTGCGTGAACTTGGCCACACGGTGGAAACCGCGCAGGCGTTCGAGCTGGCGGAAGCGACCAATGCCAAATGGTCGCTGTTGTCGCAAGCAGGACTGGCCTGGCTGGTGGAGCAGGGCGGCGCGCAACAGCCGTTCTGCCCGCCGCTCGATGCGGGCACGTTCGGTGCGGCCACGCAGGCCAATGCATCGGCAGGCGCGGGCCTGCGTGCCGTGCAGCTGTTTGATCTGCTGATGGCCGTGGAGCGTCTGCGCAGCGAGCTTTCCTTGCTGTTCGCACGCTACGACCTGCTGCTGACGCCCGCCGCAGCGGCATTGCCATGGCCGGCCGCACAGTCGCACCCGCCTGTGATCGAAGGCCGCGAGGTCGGGCCGCGTGGCCATGCGATATTCACCGCGTTTGCCAATGCTGCCGGGCTGCCCGCGATCTCGCTGCCGTGCGGTGAGGCAGAGGGCTTGCCGGTTGGCATCCAGCTGGTGGCGGCGCCGGCCGAGGATGCGCTGCTGCTGGCAATCGCGCGCCAGTTCGAGCAGGCTTTCCCGAGGCCGCCTGGGTTCCCGCTCGACGGGCAGGGCCAATGAAGACCCTGGTCGCGCCAGGTACGCCGGCGGCGCTCGCGCAGATGCTGTGCGTCGCGCGTGCGCGCGGCGAGCGCGTCGATCCGGCACTGTTGCACCCGCTTGCGCACGGCGGCAGCTACGCCGTGCAGGATGCCACGCTTGCCATGATCGGTCCCATTGGCGGCTGGAAGGTTGGTGCGAGGGGGCCGGGCCAGGAACCCGCCTGTGCGCCGTTGCCGGCGGCCGGCCTGCTGCCGGATGGCGTGGCCCTGCGGGGGCCGGCCTGGCGCCTGCGCGGCATCGAGGTGGAGGTCGCCTTTGTGCTCGGCGCCAGCCTGCCGCCGCGCGGCCGGCCTTATGCGCGCCGGGATATCGAGGCCGCGCTCGCGCTGGTGGTGCCTGCCATTGAAGTCGTGGAAAGCCGCCTGGAGGACTGGCTCGGGGCCGGCAGCGATGCGCAGCTGGCCGACCTGCTCAGCCATGGCGCACTGGTGACGGGGCGCCCCACGCCGTTCGCGCGCGAGTGGCTGCACCTGGGCGCGCTGGAGGCCACGCTGCGCTTTGGCCGGCGCACCGTGGCGCATACCGTCGGCGGGCACCAGAGCCCTGATGTCGGCGCGCTGCTGGTCTGGCTGGCCAACCACTGCGCCGCGCGCGGGGCGGGGCTGAAAGCCGGGCAAGTGGTGACCACCGGCACCTGCACCGGGCTGCTCTTTGCCTCTGCCGGAACCCGCGTCAGCGCCGGGATCGAAGGGCTGGGGACGCTTGCGGCGTGGTTCTGAGGGCGGGGGCTTACGGAACCCAGCCAGGCAGCTCCGATGCCTGCCGGACCCAGCTTGCCACCAGCGCCTCGTCAAGCTCGTCGTCTTCGTGGATGTGGAAGTAGCGCGTGTTCTTGTCCTTGGATTCGACGGGGGGAACAGGGCGCAGCGACATGCCACGGAAGAAGGCCACCTTGATGTACTTCGTCATGCAATGGAAGCTGAGGAACCAGCCCTGGCCCTCGATGCCATAGAACGGCGAGTTCCACCTCACTGCCTTGCGGACGTTGGGAACGTTGCGCTCGATGAGCGCGTCGAGACGGCGCCCGGCGTCGTGTTTCCAGCCCGGCATGGCGGCGATATAGGCCTGCACGGGGGCATCTCCGTCGGCCTTCGCGATCTGGGGGTTGCCGCCTGCGAGCAGGGGCGGGCTGGCAGCGGCCCGCGTGGCCGGAGTCTTCGTTGCGGCGTGCGCCGGCTTCCTGGATGGTTGGTTCGCCATTGCCTTCACTCCATCGAATACACGCTAACCACCTGACAGACAGGCCAAGTCGCCCAGGGCAGACATAGCCGCTGACGACAGTGCTTGAAGCACGACAATCGGGCTATGCTAACCTGCTGAAACGGATCGGGCAACGAACGAGGGATCGACCGGAATGCTCTCTGTCATGGCCGGACGCGAGCTGCCTCATGCGCGGGACAAATTCGAGGAATAGGCATCCATGAATCCATCGGAACATATCGACGAGCTGATCGCAGGACTCACTGACTGGCGTGGCAAGACGCTGGCCAAGCTCCGCAAGACCATCCTCGAGGCCGACGGCGAGATCATCGAGGAATGGAAATGGATGGGAAGCCCGGTGTGGTCACGCGACGGCATGATCGCGGTCGCCAACGCGCACAAGGAGAAGGTGAAGATCACCTTCACCAACGGGGCGAGCCTGCCGGATCCCGACAAGCTCTTCAACGCCGGCCTCGGCGGCAACAAGTGGCGTGCGATCGATCTCTTCGAGGGCGACAAGATTGATGCGCGTGCCATGAAGAATCTCATCCGTGCCGCGATTGCGTTCAATCAGGGCAAGTCGAAGAAGAGGGCACCGTCCGCGGCTACCCGGGCGAAAGCACAAGAGAGCAAAGAGTAAAGGGACACGAAGCGTCCGGGCGTGCGGGCGCGCGCCTGAGCATCGCAAAGAAGGTCCCGGCCGGCATCGCTCCACGCATATGGAATGCCGGTTTTCTTCGTTGGTTTTCGCGTGCTGCGCGCGTACGTTCGTGGGTTTCCATCTCCCCGCGAATGCCATGACCGCTTCCCGACGACAGTTCCTGCGCCAGGGCGCCGCCGCCACGGCCGCGCTCGCCTCCGGCCCCATCCTTTCCTTCACCACGTTCGCCACCGGCAATGCGCAAGCGCAGGGGCGCCCGGTCCTGAAAGCCGGCGACCAGAAGGGCGGCCTGCGCGCGCTGCTCGAGTCCGCCAACGCGCTCGACGGCCTGAACTACGACATTCAATGGACCGAGTTCCCTGCCGCGGCACCGCTTGCCGAGGCGCTGAACGCGGGCGCGGTCGACAGCGGCCCGATCGGCGATGCCCCGGCGATCTTCGCGCTCGCGGCCGGCACGCGGATCAAGCTGATCGGCGCCAACCGCTCTGATCCCTACGGCACGGCAATCCTGGTGCGGCCCGACTCGCCGCTGCGGCAGGCGGCCGACCTGAAAGGCAAGAGCATCGGCACCAACCGCGGCTCGATCGGCCACCTGGTGACGCTCAAGGCGCTGGAATCCGCGGGGCTGAAGCCGGAGGACGCCAACCTGCGCTTCCTGCCGCCGGCGGATGCCAAGCTCGCATTGAGCAGCGGCTCGGTGGATGCGTGGGCGACGTGGGAACCCTATACCGCGATGGCGGAAACCAGCGGCCACGCGCGCGTGCTGGTCAGCGGACGCGGGCTGTGGTCCGGCCTTAGCTACCTGGCAGCCACCGATGCCGCGCTGGCGTCCAAGCGCGCGGTGCTGCAAGACTTCCTGCGCCGGGTGGTGCGTGCGCAGCAATGGTCCTACCAGCACGTGCCGGAGTTCTCGGCGGCCCTCGCCCGCATCATCGGGATCCCGCCGCAGGCGGCACGGCTGCAGTTCGAGCGGCGGCACACGCAATGGCGGCAGATCGATGCCGAGCTTATCGCCGAGCAGCAGCGCACGGCGGATTTCTACCAGAAAGCTGGGTTGCTCAAGCAGCGGCTCGATGTGCGGCAGACCTTCGACTCCGGGTTCTCCCTTACCGGCTGACCGCCGCGGGCGGCGCCAGGCCGTGCACTGAGTCCATCGACGGCCTCGGCAAGCGCCTCCGGCACAACCATGGCCTCGCCGGAGGCCGCTAAGGATTTCCATGATTGACGCCGCCTCGCGCCAGCCCATTTCACGGCCTGGCGCGGCCTGCGCTGGCGTGGACCGTTCTGGTCCCAGCGAATCCGGGCAACTGGTCCTATAGGCCCGGAATGGCCCTCACCTATAAAGCCGTGACCCCCAAACATATTTCCCCTTCCGAGGAGCAAAACCATGCGGTGGATCAAGCAGATAGCGACGTATTTCGCCCTGGTGGCCGCGCTGGCGCCAGCCGCACACGCCCAGAACAAGAATGTAGTAATTGCTTACCAGGACATGGTGGTGCCCTGGCGCTACGCACAGGACATGAAGGAGCTGGAAAAGCAGACTGGCTACACGGTCTCGTTCCGGCAGTTCGGCGGCGGCGGGGACGTGATCCGCGCCATGGCTTCGGGCCAGATCGCCATTGGCGAGGCCGGCACCTCGCCGATTGCGTCGGCGCTGTCGCAAGGGCTGGATGTCGAACTGTTCTGGATCCTGGACGACATCAACGCAGCCGAGGCGATGGTGGCGCGCAATGGCAGCAAGATCGCCAGCGTCGCCGACCTGAAGGGCAAGCGCGTCGGCGTGCCCTTCGTGTCGACCACGCACTACCACACGCTGGTCGCGCTGGAGCGCGCCAAGATCAATCCGAAGGACGTCCGCATCGTCAACATGCGCCCGCCCGAGGTAGCCGCCGCCTGGGAGCGTGGCGACATCGACGCCACCTTTATCTGGGACCCGGTGCTGGCCAAGCTCAAGCAGTCAGGCACCGTGCTGATGACCTCCGGCCAGATTGCCGCCGACACCGGCAAGGCCACCTTCGACGGCATGATCGCCAACAAGAAGTTTGCCCGCGAGAACCCGGAGTTCATGGTCAAGCTGGTGCGCGTGCTGGCCGCCGCCGATGAAAACTACCGCAAGAACAAGGCGTCCTGGACCCCCGATTCGCCCATGGTGAAGGCGGTGGCCAAGGTGTCTGGCGCCAAGCCCGAGACGGTACCCGCGAGCATGGCGCTGTACGCCTTCCCCACGCTGCAGGAGCAGGTGTCGGAGCGCTGGCTGGGCGGCGGCGCGGCGCGCGCGCTGCAGTCCGCGGCGCAGTTCCTCAAGGAGCAGGGCACCATCCAGACCGTCCTGCCG
This sequence comes from Cupriavidus sp. FW305-46, assembly GCF_058787075.1. Taxonomy (NCBI): domain Bacteria; kingdom Pseudomonadati; phylum Pseudomonadota; class Betaproteobacteria; order Burkholderiales; family Burkholderiaceae; genus Cupriavidus; species Cupriavidus sp. FW305-46. Next base: position 71,950 of record NZ_JBYSZI010000002.1, on the reverse strand, counting down.
GACTATGGCCCGGGCGTCAACGCGGAATGGGCAAAGCGGGCGTTGCGCTGACGCCGCGCCCATCGCGCTGAAGATGGCCGCCGCGCGCAAGCCAGTCCGGCGCGGCCGCCCCGAAAGTCCTGTTGCGGAAGCCCATCATGTACAAGCTTGAAATCGATAATCTCAGTGTCAACTACGGCGTCGCGGGCGGCGCCAAAACGCTGGCCCTGTCGCAAGTCAACCTCACCATGGAGCGCGGCGATTTCGTCGTGGCGCTCGGTGCCTCGGGCTGCGGCAAGACCACCTTGCTGTCGTGCATCGCAGGTTTCATGGAGCCTTCGGAAGGCGAGATCCGGCTGTCCGGCAAGGTGGTGCGCGGGCCGGGTGCCGAACGCGGCGTGGTGTTCCAGAAGCACGCCCTGATGCCGTGGCTCAGCGTGGCGGACAACGTCGCGCTGGGGTTGCGCCTGCGTGGGGTGTCGCGTGCCGAACGGATGCGGGTCGCGCATGAGAAGCTGGCCGCGGTCGGTCTGGAAGACGTCGCCGGCAAGCCGGTCTATCAGCTCTCGGGCGGCATGCAGCAGCGCGTCGGGATTGCCCGCGCGCTCGCCTGTGATCCGGCGGTGATGCTGATGGACGAGCCGCTGGGCGCGCTCGACGCGCTGACGCGCGAATCGATCCAGGCGCTGATTCTCAAGCTCTGGGCCAAGGAACAGAAGATCGTCTTCTTTATCACGCACAGCGTGGAAGAGGCGCTGTTCCTGGCCACGCGGCTGATTGTCATGACGCCGTCGCCTGGCCGCATCGCGCACACCTATGAACTGCCGTTCGCGCGGCGCTTCATCGAATGCGGGGACGCCCGTGCAGTCAAGGCCGACCCGGAGTTCATCCGCTATCGCGAAGAGATCATTGATCTGATCCATGCAACCGCCTGAGGAACACGAGATGCCCGCTTCCGTCCAACGCATCGAACCCACGCCGCGCGTCACCAAAGCCGCCGCGGCCGGGGCCAGCCAGCAAATGAAGACCGTCTCGGGCTACCGCCTGCCCGGCGAGGGGTCAAGCTCACGCATCTCCACCATCACCGTGGTGCTGCTGCTCGCGCTGTGGTGGCTCGCCAGCCACCTGCGCTGGCTGCCGCCGCTGTTCCTGCCCACGCCTGAGTCCATCGTCACCGCCTTTATCGATGCCTGGCAGGGCAACCTGCAAGGCGGCCAGCCGCTGACCGAGCATTTCGCGGCCAGCATGATGCGCGTGTTCGGCGCCTTCGGGCTGGCGGTGGTCACGGCGGTGCCGGTCGGCGTGATGATGGGGGTGTCGCGCATCGCACGCGGCGTGTTCGATCCGCCGATCGAGTTCTACCGCCCCTTGCCGCCGCTGGCATACCTGCCGCTGATCGTGATCTGGTTCGGCATCGACGAGACCTCGAAAGTGCTGCTGATCTTCCTGGCCTGCTTCGCGCCGCTGGCCATGTCGGCCCAGGCCGGCGTGCGCTCGGTCACCATCGAGCAGATCAACGCGGCTTACTCGATGGGCGCCACGCCGTGGCAGGTGGTCCGCCATGTGGTGATCCCCGCCGCGCTGCCCGATATCCTGACCGGGATGCGCATCGCCATAGGCTTCGGCTGGACCACCCTGGTCGCCGCTGAAATGGTGGCCGCCACCGCCGGCCTTGGCCAGATGGTGCTCAATGCCTCCAACTTCCTGCGCACCGACGTGGTGATCATGGGCATCGTGCTGATCGGGCTGATCGCCTACGTGTTCGACCTGCTGATGCGCAAGCTGGCGAAGGTCCTGGTGCCCTGGAAGGGACGGATGTGAGGTGAGGATGTAGTCAAGCTGCGACCTGGGTGTTGGGCAAGGACTGGCTGACGGCCAGTCCTTGCCGTTTTCCGGCGTTACGCCCGCAGCGCGGCCTTCATCATCGCGCCTGCGCTTCCAGGAACGGCAGCAGTTCCGCCATGAAGGCCTCCGGTGCCTCTTCCATGATGAAGTGGCCGCAGTCCGGCACCACCACGCCGCCGCACTTGGCGACCTGTATGGCGCGCTGCCGCACGGCATCTCCGTGCAGGCCCGAGACGGCGTAAGCCGCGCCCGCTTGCAGGCGATGATCGCGCCCGCGATGCTGCCGCGGTGTCAGTCTGAGAGACGGCGTAGAGCATTGCCCGAGGCCAGCGATGCGGGCTTGCTGAGTCCCAGCTGCTCGGCCTGGTCAGTGATCCAGTTCCAGTCGATGCTCAATCCCCGGTGGCAAGCGGGGCAAGTCAGTGGCTGAGGCAGCTTTCCCGAGACCATATCCTGCAGGATTTCGGAGTGGATGTGCCCGCACGCCGTGCAGGTGAAGAAGAGTGGGACAGGAGGTTTCATCGTCGCCTCGCAAGGATGGCCAGCCTCTAGGCCGCCAGATGCTCATCCCGTGCCACGGAAGGCGGAGGAAGCAGGGCCATGGCCTCTTCCAGCCTCTGGACCAGCGCGGGACTTGCCGGCTGCAACGGCAGGCGGGTTTCCGGGGAAATCACGCCGGAGAGCGCCAGGGCAGCTTTCACCGGTGCCGGATTCGGCTCCGCGAACATGAGCGAGATCAACGGCGCGAGCTTCGCGAACAAGGCGCGGGCCGCGCGGAAGCGTCCTGTCTGTGCCAGATGCAGCAGGCGCACGAACAAATCCGGACGAATATGCGAGGACGCGGCGATCACGCCGGCGCCTCCCGCAAGCAGGTGATCCAGCAGGGCCGCATCCTCGCCGCACAGCACGGCGACATGCGGATCGTTGACAAGGGCCCCGAGATTGCCGGCGTCGCACTCCTTGACCGCCGAGATCTGCGGCTGCGCGAGCAGAGATCGGATCAGCGCAGGCGACATCGCACAGCCAGTTCGCTTCGGCACGTTGTACAGCATCAGGGGGCGTTCGGTTGCGCACGCCACTTCATTGAAATGCCACACGATTCCCGCATCGGAGGGCCGCAGGTAGCAGGGCGGCGGCACCAGGTAGCCGGCAAGATCAAAGCCGTCCAGTTCGGCAACTTGCGCGCACACCGCGCGGGTATCGACCGCGCCGACGCCAGCCATCACCGGCAGCTCGCCGTGGACGGCCTCGAGCACTGCCGCCGTGAAGACTTGCCGCTCGTGCGTGGAAAGCAGGTTTCCCTCGCCGGTCGTGCCCAAGATGATCAGGCCGTTCACGCCTGCCTCGAGGTAACTCTCAGCCAGCCTGGCGGCGCCCGGCAGGTCCAGCGAGCCGGCACGCATCGGCGTGACCATGGGCACCCAGATGCCCCATGGCGACTGGCGGGAAACCGCTGCGATACCGGTGCAGGCATGCACGGCGGCGCCGGAAAAGCTCTCTTCCTCAGTGCGCCACATGGTTGTCTCCCAGGGCTGTCGTGACGCCGAACTCCGCCGCCGGAAAGGCCGTCATGATGGCGTGCATGGCCGCGTCGCGGTCCGCGCGTGCGATCTCCACGTGCAGCGTGGTTTCGCCGTGCCGGTAGTCCACGTTCACCACATAGACGCGGGCCAGTTCACCGAGCACCCGGTGCATGGTCTGCCGCAGGCCGAACACTTCGGTGGATGCCACCGCAAGACGCATGCGGATCCAGGCCGGTGCGGGCTGGGAGACCGCGCGCAGCGCGGGCATGGTGGCCTTGCTGCTGCGCAGGGCGGTACGTCGGGGAACAGTATCAACGGCCAGGCTTGACTGTCGCATGATTGGATGGACCGGCGCGGTAGCGGGTCGCGTGTTGGACATGGCTTTATGCTAGCCAGCGCCGTCTAAATTTGATGCAAGGATGTTGGGCCTTGGCGTTAAATCCGCATCAAGATCAGCGCCGCTGGCAAGGCGCTCGCGCTCAGAACGTCTTCGTCAGCGACGCCCAGGCCGCAGCCTTGCCGAGGTAGCGGCCCCGGTTGGCACTGGTGTAGGCCACTTCCTTGGCGTTGGTATCGACATAGGCAACCGCCAGCGCGAAGCCCTTGCCCAGGTCCTTGGTCAGGCCGATCTTCCAGTCGGTGTACGAGGCGTCGCTGTTGTGCTTGACGCCCTGGTAGCCGACGTGCGCGTTCAGCGTCAGGTCCCAGAAATTCAGCGGGACATTGGCGCTCAGATCGACGTAGTAGCTGTTCTTGCTGTCGGCCCAGCCAAACAGGTTGGTGACCGAGTGCGAGTACTTGAGCATGACCGGGCCCCAGCCGATGCCGGCGTACAGTTCCGTGGTGTAGGGGCGCGGGTTGTTGTAGCCGCCCGGGTAGTAGTATTCGAGCACGCCCAGGTCATAGTTGAACTCGGTGCCGGAGACCTTGAAGGTGTTCTTGAAGCCGCCGTAGAAATCCATTTCGACCGGGGCCGAGACCGCCGGGTTGGCATCCTCGAGCCAGCTGATGCTGGAGTTCCAGTTGCCCACATAGAAGCCGCTTTCGTGGGCGTAGTCAAAGCCACCCTGGATGGCCGGGCGCAGGTTGGTCTGGCTGATGCCGCGATAGCGGTAGTCCGAGACCAGCGACACGTTGGCCGTGAACGTATGCGGGGACGGCGCGGCGTCAGGCTGGGATTGCGCCATGGCCGGCATGGCAGCGAAAAGGATGGAAGATGCGGAACATGCGAGCAGCGTGGCCGCGGTTTGGCGCAGGTCAGTCATTGTTGTTGTGGCGAGAGTTGAAAAAATCCCCGTTGCAGGGAGCCTCGCCACGATATGGCCTGACGCGTAAAAACGGTATCAAAAGCCGCGGTGCCCGCGTACAAATCCAATCAATGCGCCTGGATTTCAGCGCTACCCGGCAAACCGGTAGCCCAGCCCGATTTCGGTCAGCAAGTGGGCGGGCCGCGCCGGATCCGCTTCGAGCTTGTGCCGCAGATGCCCCATATAGACGCGCAGGTACTGGCTGCTTTCGGCCTGGGAGGGTCCCCACACCTCCCGCAGCAATTCCCGGTGCGTCATCACCTTGCCGCGGTGGGCGATCAGAACCGCAAGCAGCCGATACTCGATCGGCGTCAGGTGCACGGCCTGTCCCGAACGGGTGACGACGCGGCTGGCCAGGTCAACCTGCACGTCGCCGAACAGGATCTGGCGGGAACCGTGAGCGTTGGCCCTGGCATGCCGGCGCAGCAGCACGCGCAGGCGCGCGACCAGTTCACCGACGCCAAAGGGCTTGGTCAGGTAGTCATCCGCGCCGGCATCCAGCGCACCGATCTTGTCGGCTTCTCCGCTACGTGCCGACAGGACCAGCACCGGTACGTCAGTCCACGTACGGATCTCGCTGATCAATCTCACCCCGTCTCCGTCCGGCAAGCCCAGGTCGAGAATGACGAGGTCAGGTTGCCGGGTGCCTGCCTCGATCAGTCCGCGCTTGAGCGATTCGGCCTCGTGCACCGTGCAACCTTCGGACTCCAGGGTCGAGCGGACAAAGCGCCGGATATGCGGCTCATCCTCAACCAGCAGGACTGTCGGGGAAAAATCAAATGGCATCAACTCCCTTTCTTTTTGCGCGAGACCCTAGGCATCAGTCTGCTCCGGCTCCACCGCCGGCGGATTTCCACGCGGCAACGCTACCACGAAGCGCGCGCCCGCCTGGCCGCCGGGCCGGTCCGGGCGTTGCGCGGGTTCCACCCAGATGCGCCCGCCATGGGCTTGCACGATTGCCTCGCATACGGCGAGACCCAGGCCGACACCCGCGGTCGCGGATTCGCGCTCACCGCGCGTGAATTTCTCGAAGATCTGCCGTTCCTTGCCCTTGGGCACGCCGGGGCCATCATCCTCTACCGCAATCCTGATCTCGTCGTCGACCGGCGCGGCCGAGAGCCGGATCTCCGTGCCGGCGGGCGTGTATTTGGCGGCATTCTCCAGCAGGTTGCACAGCACGCGCTCGATCAGCACGGCGTCGCATTCGACCAGGGGTACCCGGGACAAGTCGGCGACAACCACGCGGTGGTGCTCGAGCGCATCGCGCATGGCCGCCAGGCTGGCGCCAACGAGCTCCTCCACCGATTGCCACTCCTTGCTGGTCCGGACTTCCCGGCCCTGCAGCCTGGCCATGTCCAGCAGGTTCACCACCATCGTGCGCATGCGCCTGGCCTGCTCCAGCATGGCGGCGGCGGTCTCGGCCAGCGACGGCGTCAGCCCGGGATCGCTGCGCTGCATGGTTTCCGCCATGCCGATCAGGCTGGTCAGCGGGGTGCGCAGGTCATGGGAGACAGCGGCCAGCAATGAGCTGCGCAGGCGCTCTGATTCCATCGACAGCAGGGCCTGCTGCGCCACTTCGACGTAATGCAGGCGCTCGATGGCGATCGCGATCAGCGTGCAGAACACATCGACCTGGCGCCGCAGCGCGGGCTGCGCCAAGGCGTGTGATACCGCGGGCTCGACCGCCAGCACGCCACGGGTCTGCATCGGCGCCTTCAATGGCAGATACAGCACGGTGCTGCCTGGCAATGTGTGCGTGCCGGTGCCTGCGGGCTGGCCGTGATCGAATACCCACTCCGCCAGGACACGGTCGATCGAGTCGGTTCTCGTCCCGGTGTCATGCGGCTCGACATCAGACACGGGCGGCAGCAGGCGGCCTTCCGGGGAAACCAGGAAGAAGGCTGAATTGGCATCGAAGGCAGCGCGCAGGAAACGGCTGGCGATCGAAACAATCTGGTCCGGCATCAGCGCCGCGGAGAGTTCGCGGGCCAGTTCATATAGCGTGCGGGCATCGTTCTCGCGCTGCACCGCCACCTGCGCCTGTTCGCGCAAACCGGCCGTCAGTTGCCCGATGACCAGCCCGACGGATAGCAGCACCAGGAACGTCAGCAGATACTGCACGTCGCTGACGGCGAAGGACAGCCGCGGCGGTATGAAGAAGAAATCGAAGGCGGCAACGGCCAATACCGAAGCCAGCGCCGCAGGTCCGCGGCCATGGCGAAGCGCGACGCCGACCACTGCCGCCAGAAACAGCATGGCAATGTTGACGACGTCGAACCATGGAAACGCGAGGGCCGACAGCGCCGTGGCACCGGTGCACCATACCACTGCCCACAGATAGTCTCGGCGCGTGGCGCCGTCGCCTGGCGCAGGGGCGTCTGGCTCTTCAGTGCCATGGCGCGGGCGAAGATCCACCCGCGTCGTGTCCGCCGCAACGCGGATGATGTCGATCTCCGGACACCCGATCGCCAGCGCATCGGCAAAGCTGCGGCGGCCGAACAGCCACGCCGGCGCGTTCACGAATGGCGTCAAGGCCAGGCCGAGAAGGGCGCGGGCCCGCTCCGCGAGGGAGGCGCCGCCCCGGCGCCAGTCCGCCGGCGCACGGCCGATGACCACTTTGGTCAGGTTGTGGCGGCGCACGTACCCCACGACGGCCTGGACCATGTCGTTGCCCGCCAGGGTCTCGGTGCGTGCGCCCAACTCCTCAGCGAGACGCATGGCAGTCTGCAGGCGCGTCTTGGCGAAATCGGACGGGGGTGCCAGCCTGGGTGTGGCGATGGTCACCACATGCCAGTCGCAATCGAGCTGGCCGGCTAGCCGGCGCGCGCTCCTGACGACCTGTTCGGCATCGTCGCCACTGCCGATGCAAGCCAGCACGGCCTCCCGGGTCCGCCACACGCCTTGCACGGCTTCGGACTGACGCCATGCCCGCACATCGGAGTCCACCCGGTCGGCGGTCCGGCGCAGCGCCAGTTCGCGCAGGGCGATCAGATTGCCCTTTCGGAAAAAATTGCGCGCCGCGTGCCGCGCCTGCTCCGGCAGATAGACCTTGCCTTCCTTGAGCCGGCGCAGCAGTTCGTCGGCCGGCAGGTCCACCAGCACGACCTCGTCGGCGCTGTCGAAGACAACGTCCGGCACGGTTTCCCAGACGCGGATGCCGGTGATGCCGCCCACGGCCTCGTTCAGGCTGTCCAGATGCTGCACATTGACCGTGGTCCAGACGTCGATCCCGGCGGCCTGCAGTTCCTGGATGTCCTGCCACCGCTTGGGATGGCGGCTGCCCGGTGCGTTGGAATGGGCCAGTTCGTCAACCAGGACCAGGGCCGGTTGCCGGGCCAGCGCCGCGTCCAGGTCGAACTCCTGCAGGACCCGCTCGCGGTATGGCACGTCCTTCATCGGCAAGCGCTCGATACCGGCGATCAGCGCTTCGGTCTCGGCGCGGCCGTGGGTCTCCACGATGCCGATGACGACATCGGTGCCCTGCGCGGACGCCGCTCGCGCGGCGGTGAGCATGGCGAAGGTCTTGCCGACCCCGGCGGAAGCGCCAAAGTAGACCCTGAGCTTGCCGCGCAAGGCGCGAGCGCCTTCCTCCTGCACCATCTGGAGCAGGGCATCGGGGTCGGGGCGCGCGCCGGCTTCGCGCGATTCGGCATCAGGCATCGGTCGGCTCACCCTCTATCCTGGCATTGGCAAACCAGTATTGCCTCGCATCCGCATCCCGGCACTGGGTTACTTCCGTGCAATGGCATCCAATCCAAGGTTCAGTTTCAGGACATTGACTCCCGGGTCGCCCAGGACCGGCAGCAGCGGCGTGTTCGTATTTTCCGCAATCAGCTGCTTCACCTGCTCGATCGGAATCCCCCTGGCGCGGGCGACACGCGCCGCCTGGTATTCTGCGGCCGCAGGGCTGATGTGCGGGTCGAGACCACTGCCGGATGCCGTGACCAAGTCCACCGGCACGGGGGCCTGGTTGTCCGGATCCGCGGCGTGCAGGGCGTCGACGCGCGCGCGCGCGGCATCGGTCAGCGCCGGATTGGTGGGGCCCAGGTTGGATCCCGCCGAAGCCGCGGCGTTATACGGCATCGGCGCCGTGGCCGACAGCCGGCCCCAGAAGTACTTCGGGTCGGAGAACGGCTGGCCGATCAGTTCCGAGCCAACTGTCCTGCCATCCTTCTCGATCAGCGAGCCGGCTGCCTGATGCGGGAACAGGGCCTTGGAGATTGCCGTGATCGCGCCGGGATAGAGCAGGCCGGTCACCAGCGAAAGGCCAACGAACACCACCAACATCGGCCGCAGCAAGCCACCTTGCACGGGTGCCGGCGACGGCTGCGGGGACTGCACTTGCGTATTCATGGAAACTCCGAATCGTGGCAGAAAATCAGGCCCAGCCAAACAGGGCCAGGATCATGTCGATCAGCTTGATGCCGGCAAACGGCACCAGGATGCCGCCCAGGCCGTAGACCAGCAGGTTGCGGCGCAGCAGCACCGCGGCGCCCAGCGGCCGGTAGACCACGCCCTTGAGCGCAAGCGGGATCAGCACGACGATGATGAGCGCGTTGAAGATCACCGCCGACATGATGGCCGACGCCGGCGTGGCGAGCCCCATCACATTGAGCAGGTTGAGCTGCGGATAGGTGGTGGCAAACGCCGCCGGGATGATCGCGAAGTACTTGGCGATGTCGTTGGCCACGCTGAAGGTCGTCAGCGAGCCGCGCGTCATCAGCATCTGCTTGCCGATCTCGACGATCTCGATCAGCTTGGTCGGGTTGCTGTCCAGGTCCACCATGTTGCCGGCTTCCTTGGCCGCCTGCGTGCCGCTGTTCATCGCCACGGCCACGTCGGCCTGGGCCAGTGCCGGGGCGTCGTTGGTGCCGTCTCCGGTCATCGCGACCAGCCGCCCGTCGGCCTGGTACTGGCGGATCAGCTTGAGCTTGGCTTCCGGCGTGGCTTCGGCCAGGAAGTCGTCAACGCCGGCTTCCGCCGCAATCGACGCCGCCGTCAGCCGGTTGTCGCCGGTGATCATCACGGTCTTGATGCCCATCTTGCGCAGTTCGCCGAAGCGCTCGCGAATGCCGGTCTTGACGATGTCTTTCAGCTCGATCACGCCAAGCACGCGCACCGAATCACCGTTGGCGTCGGCTACCACCAGCGGCGTGCTGCCGGCGCGGGCGACCTCATCGACGGCTTGCAGGACCGCATCGGGGAACTTGCCGGCGCGTTCCGTGACGTAGCGGCGCACGGCATCGGCCGCACCCTTGCGCACGTGACGCTCGCCGCCGCCATCGCTCAGGTCAACCCCGCTCATGCGGGTCTGGGCGCTGAACGGCACGAATTCCGGCTTCAGGCTTGCCATCACCGGTGCCGCCAGCCCCGGCAGCTGGCGTGCCAGCGTGATGATGCTGCGGCCTTCCGGGGTCTCGTCGGCCAGCGACGACAGCCACGCCGCTTCCGCGAGCTGCAGCGGCGACACGCCCGGGGCCGGGATGAAGCGCGATGCCTGGCGGTTGCCATGGGTAATGGTGCCGGTCTTGTCGAGCAGCAGCACGTCCACGTCACCAGCGGCTTCGACCGCACGGCCCGAGGTGGCAATCACGTTGGCTTCCATCATCCGGCTCATGCCCGCCACGCCAATGGCTGACAGCAGCCCGCCGATGGTGGTGGGAATCAGGCAGACCAGCAGGGCCACCAGTACCGTGATCGTCACCGGCACGCCTGCCTTTGCCACCAGCACGCTGTAGAGCGAGAACGGCTGCAGCGTGGCAGTGGCCAGCAGCAGCACGATGGTCAGCCCGACCAGCAGGATCGTCAGGGCCAGTTCGTTCGGTGTCTTTTGCCGGTTGGCGCCTTCAACCATCGTGATCATGCGGTCGATGAAGCTCTCGCCCGGGTTGGTCGTGATACGCGCCACGATCCAGTCGGACAGCACGCGCGTACCGCCGGTCACCGACGAGAAGTCACCGCCCGACTCGCGGATCACGGGCGCCGATTCGCCGGTGATGGCGCTTTCGTCGACCGAGGCCACGCCGTCGATCACTTCGCCGTCGCCGGGGATCATCTCGCCGGCCTGCACCAGCACCACGTCACCGCGGCGCAGTGCCGTCGCGGGGCGCGCTTCGGTGGCACCGCCACGCTTGCCGTCTTTCAGCACACGTGCGGTGACCGTGGTCTTCAGGCCGCGCAGCGCCTCCGCCTGCTGCTTGCTCCGGCCTTCGGCAAGTGCCTCGGCAAAGTTCGCGAACAGCACCGTGAACCACTGCCAAACCGACACCGCCAGGATGAAGCCCGCGGATTCCCCACCGGGGGCTGCCGCCGGCGCGGCCATGGCCTTCAGGAAAAGGATCGTCGTCAGGATGCTGCCCACGTAGACCACGAACATCACCGGGTTGCGCAGCTGGTCGCGCGGCGACAACTTCCTGAAGGCCGCGACCAGCGCGGGCTTCACCAGCTCCGGCGCGAACATGCTGCGCGCCGGCGGGCGATGATGGTGGGAGCCGTGTTGCCGGTCGGGAACCGGCGCGCTCTTTGCCTGAATCGTGTTGGAGGAAGACGCTTCAGCCGTGTTGGCGCCGCGCTTGGCCACCGGGGCCATCGAATCTTGTTGCATGGTTTCTCCGCAATCCGCTAGAGCCATCCGGCACCTGCATCGGTGAGGCAGTGCAGGGTCCGGACGTGTAGGAATGCTCGATATTTCGTCGTCAGTCGTCGCTTTACTTCGCCGCGCTTGCCGTCACCGTGCCCTGGAGTTGCTCGGCGACCGGCCCCAGCGCCAGCGCCGGGACATAGGTCAGCGCACCGACCAGCAGCACGGTGCCCACCAGCAGGACGACGAACAGCGGGCCGTGCGTTGGCATCGTGCCGCCGCTTACCGGCACGCGCTTCTTGGCTGCCAGCGAGCCCGCCAGCGCAAGCACCGGGATGATGATCCAGAACCGGCCGAACCACATGGCCGCCGCCAGCAGCGTGTTGTAGAACGGCGTGTTGGCGGACAAGCCCGCAAAGGCGCTGCCATTGTTGTTGGCCGCCGACGAGAGCGCGTACAGGATCTCCGAGAAGCCGTGCGTGCCGGGATTGAACACACCGGCGCGTCCGGCCTCGGTCATCACCGCCACCGACGTGCCGAGCAGCACCAGCAGGGGCGTGACCAGGATCGCCACGGCCGTCATCTTCATCTCGTAGACTTCGATCTTCTTGCCGAGGTACTCCGGCGTGCGCCCGATCATCAGTCCGGCGATGAATACCGCGAGCACGGCGTAGACCAGCATGCCGTACAGCCCCGAGCCGACGCCGCCGAACACGACTTCGCCCAGCTGCATCAGCAGCATCGGCACCAGGCCACCGATGGCGGTGAAGGAGTCATGCATGGCATTGACCGCGCCGCACGACGCCGCGGTCGTGATGGTGGCGAACAGCGCCGAAGCGGCGATGCCGAAGCGCGTTTCCTTGCCTTCCATATTGCCACCGGCCTGCAGCAGCGACGCGGCGTGATCCACCGGCAATCCGGCCAGCGCCGGATTGGCCATCTGCTCGGACATCGCCGCCACGCAGGCCATCGCGACAAAGATGACCATCATGGAAGCCAGCACCGCCACACCCTGTCGCCTGTCTCCCACCATTTCGCCAAAGGTGAAGCACAGCGCCGCCGGGATCAGGAAGATCGCCAGCATCTCGAGAAGGTTGGCCAGGCCATTCGGGTTCTCGAACGGATGCGCCGAGTTGGCATTGAAGAAGCCGCCGCCGTTGGTGCCCAGCATCTTGATGGCCTCTTGCGAGGCAACCGGGCCCATCGCCAGCGTCTGCCTGTCGGTCTTCAGGTCTTCCGTCACCGGCTTGCCTTGTGCATCGAGCACCGGTTGCCCGGCCGCATCGAGCTTTGGCTGGCTGTACTCCACCGGCGTGACCAGGCTGGCTTCCTTGTAGGCATCGAAGTTCTGGATCACGCCCTGGCTGACCAGCGCAAGTGCAATCACGGTCGCGATCGGCGCCAGCACGTACAACGTGACCCGCGTCATGTCGACCCAGAAATTGCCGATGGTGGCGGCGCTCTGGCGCGCGAATCCGCGCATCAGCGCGAACACCACGGCGATGCCGGTCGCCGCGGACAGGAAGTTCTGCACGGTGAGCGCGAGCATCTGCGTCAGATAGCCCATGGTCGACTCGCCGCCATAGCCTTGCCAGTTGGTGTTGGCGACAAAGCTGATCGCCGTGTTGAAGGCCGAGTCCGGCGAAACCGCGCCAAAGCCCTGCGGATTGAGCGGCAGCATGCCCTGCAGGCGCTGCAGCGCATAGACTGCCACCACGCCAAGCAGGTTGAACGCCAGCACCGCGACGGCGTATTGCTTCCACCCCATCCCGGCATCGGCACGCACGCCACCCAGGCGATACAGCAGCCGTTCCAGCGGCCGGCCCCAGACGGTCAGCGAATAGTTGCCATCTTCCACGGCACGCCGGATATAGCGTCCGAGGAAAGGGGCGCACGCCAGCAGGATGGCGAGATAGAGGACCAGCAGGCCCACGAATTGGGAGGACATCAGAATTTCTCCGGCCGGAACAACGCAATGAGGAGGTAAACAAAAATGGCAACGGTCAGCACGCCGCTCAACAGATCCGTCCAGCTCATCACAGCCTCCTGTCCGACGCGCTGTTCTTTGCCGGCATCCGGTCATGCGCGCCGCCGTGCCCGCTGCCTGCCGGAGATTTCGGCGCAAGCACGGCGCAAAGCCCCAGCAGGGCCGCGCTCAGCACGGCGAAGCCAATCAATACGATCAAATAGATCCCGTCCATAACAAAGCACCCTTGAATGGTTTCGGCTTGCAGATTAGCGACGGGGTCGTAAAAACAGGGTAGAAAGGTGGCCGGTGTGTATAAAGAACGCATAAAGATCCGGGGCGATCAGCATGCGCGCGCGAGCCAAGGTGCACTTTTTGGGCCGCTGGCGATCGCGATGCGTGGTGCGATGCGTGGTGGCAAGGCCGCTGCTGTTGGCGCAGGTGCGGCGCCGCGCGGCGCTTCTTTATCTGATCGTTACGCGACGGCGCCATATGGGCAGGGAAGGGGCAGTGCCTACCACTCCGTCGCCAGGCTGCGGGAGCGGGAACGCAAGTTGGGCGAAGCCGCACTGGCACGTGCCACCCAAGTCCTTGATGAGTTGCCCCGGTCCCGAGCCAATGGAGAAGAAGTCGCTAATTCAACTGCGGCGGAGGCATCGCGCCAGGAGTGTTCACAAGTGTGTCCCCTTTGCTCCTCGCCGCGGTGCGAATCCTGGCCCGTTGCTGCGCTCGGGTTCACTCTGCCCTGGCCATCCTGCCCCTATTCTTGCTTGAGGGTGTCGGCACCGGATCCACGGCCGCGACAAGTAATGTGTCAATCAAGGGGCAAGAAGCCTCATTCCCATTGGCATGGCATTGCCCGATGAGATTCTTCAGTTCCGCTCGCAATCGGCGCAAGTCATTCAATCTTTCCTCCACAAGACTGAGCTTTTGCTCGGCCAGTGTGCGGGCGGTGCTGCACGTGCTGCCATCGTTCTGTCGCAGCAGTACCCGGACTTCATCCAGGGTGAACCCGAGCGACTGGGCCCGGCGAATGAAATGAAGCCGTTGCAAGCTCTGCTGCGAATACTGTCGAATGGCGCCATAGGCACGCTCTGGCACCGGCAGCAGGCCGCACCGATGGTAGTAGCGTACCGTTTCCACGCCAACACCAGCCGCCTTGGCCAGCTTCCCGATTGTCAGTGTGTGGTCCATCGCTTGACTCCGTACCTTGGTACGGGCCTAGGCTACGCCTAGACCGCACATAGGGGAAGGGCGGATTGCATTTCGATGGGCAACGCCAGGAACCAGGCCGCCAGGCATGGGGAGCGTCTACTGCCCATCGGCCGTGAGGCAAAGCGAAATGATGAGCGCCGTCAAGCTGCAGTCAATCATCACCTGCCCCATGTGCGCGCATGCAAAAGAAGAAACCATGCCCATTGATGCCTGCCAGTGGTGCTATGAGTGCGAGCACTGCCGCGCGGTGCTAAGGCCCAAGGCCGGTGATTGCTGCGTTTTCTGCTCGTATGGGACCGAAAGGTGCCCGCCCATGCAGCAGCAGTCTTGCTCGTGTGTTCGTTGACGCAGGTACAGCGATGCACGACGCACCCTCGATGCGGTTCCTCCCGGATGATCCCGGCTCTTACCCAGCCATGCTTGTCCGCGGGAACGTGTTCTTGCTCGACAGTACGCGACGCCCGCTGTATGTCGCGGGAAATCTAGAGAGGGGTCATTATGCAATCGCGGATCATTCGCGTTCTGCCTGCAGAAAATGGTTGGGCATTGGAGTTCGGCGGCCTCAATATAAGGGCCCAGAGATTTCCGACCATGGAAGCGGCAATCGCTGCGGGTTGGGAGGTGGCCAGGCGAGAGAACGCCGAATTACACATACATCGTCACGACGGGGATGTGCACTTGCGCAACGCGTGTGGCGACAAGCAGCAGGAGCCGCAACGGTGATGTTCTCCGAAATGTGATCCAAACGGCATTAATGTAGGGATATCTACAGCATTGAAAGACGCGTTATGGGCCCCTAACATGCGCTCATGACCGCGTTAATCGACCCCTGGGCTTTGCTGATCGTCACGCTACCAACCTCCGGCGCCACCGCCCGGATGCGGATCTGGCGCGCGATCAAGACTATTGGTTGCGCCGCACTGCGTGACGGCGCCTATCTCTTGCCTGCAGGCGATGAGCAAATCGCCCAGTTGCGCGAGTTGGCCGACGACGCCCGGCAAGAAGGCGGCCAGGCCTGGCTCTTGAGTGTCCGCGCCGACAATCCAGGGGAAGAGACCGCATTCCAGGCGTTGTTCGACCGCAGCGCTGACTATGCGGAACTGCAGGCTGCCCTGTCAGATGCACGCAAGTCGCTGACCGATCAAAGCAGCGCCGAACTCAATCGTCTGCTGCGTCGTCACGGGCGTGCCTACGAAGCGATCCGCACGATCGACTTCTTCCCCAATGAGGCGTCGACCCGTGCCGAAGCCCAATGGAATGACTTCAGCCGCGCCATCGAGACCATCCAGTCTCCGGGCGAACCACAGGCGCTCTCGCGAGCAATCGCTCGTCGGGATCCTGCCCAGTATCAAGGGCGGATTTGGGCCACCCGCCGCCACCTGTGGGTGGACCGCGTGGCAAGCGCCTGGCTGATCCAGCGCTTCATCGATCCCCATGCCCGGTTCCTGTGGCTGGAAAGCGCCTCCGCTTGCCCGGACGATGCGCTGGGCTTCGACTTCGACGGCGCGACCTTCACGCATGTGGGCGAGCGCGTTTCATTTGAAGTACTGCTGTCGAGCTTCGGCCTCGAATCCGACCGCGGACTCAGCCGGCTCGGCGCCATGGTCCATGCGCTGGACATTGGCGGCATTTCGGTGCCGGAAGCCAGCGGCTTTGAAGCCATGCTGGCCGGCGCACGAGCACGCCTGAAGGATGATGACGCCCTGCTGGCGGAAATCGGCCGGGTGCTGGATTCGCTTTACGCACACTTCTCCACCAACAAGAAACCCTGACTCTGCCAGGATCCCATTATGAGTCGCATGCAACAAGCCGGCATCGCGCCGCCAGGAATCTCTGAACGGCCTGTCTACACCCTCTGGCAGCTCGTGCTCTATTTCCTCCGCCTTGGCACCTTTGGCTTTGGCGGGCCGGTCGCGTTGGCCGGCTACATGCACCGCGACCTCGTGGAGCGGCGGAACTGGATCAGCGACGGGGACTACAAGGAAGGCATCGCGCTGGCACAACTGGCGCCCGGGCCGTTGGCAGCGCAACTGGCGATCTACCTCGGCTACGTCCACTATCGGGTCCTCGGTGCCACGCTGATCGGGCTGGCCTTCGTGCTGCCGTCGTTCCTGATGGTGCTGGCGCTAGGCTGGGCCTATGTCCGCTTTGGCGGGCTGACGTGGATGCAATCGGTGTTCTATGGCGTGGGCGCCGCCGTCATCGGCATCATCGCCATCAGCGCCTATAAGCTGACCATAAAGAGTGTGGGCAAGGACAGACTGCTCTGGGCAATCTACCTGGTGCTGGCTACGGTGACCATCGTCACGGAGTCCGAAATCGCCTGGCTGTTCCTGGCAGCCGGCGTGCTTGCCTGGTTCTGGCGCGCTCCGCCCAGGTGGCTGCGCCAGAGCGGCGCCAATGCGCTCGTGGCCACGCAGGTGCCGGCCGCAAGCGGCCTGCTGAGCATGCTGGACTGGCCCCTGCTGACCCAGATCGGTGTGTTCTTTGCCAAGGCAGGCGCCTTCGTCTTCGGCTCGGGTCTCGCCATCGTGCCCTTCCTCTACGGCGGTGTGGTGACGGAATACCACTGGCTCAACGAAAAGCAGTTCGTCGATGCGGTAGCCGTGGCCATGATCACGCCGGGCCCGGTGGTCATCACGGTCGGCTTCATCGGTTACCTGGTGGCCGGGCTGCCCGGCGCCTGCGTGGCGGCACTGGCAACGTTCCTGCCCTGCTATTTGTTCACCGTGCTGCCTGCCCCTTACTTCAAGAAGTACGGAAAGCTGCCGGGCATCCTCGCCTTTGTCGATGGCGTCACGGCGGCAGCGATTGGCGCTATCACCGGTGCAGTGTTCGTGCTCGCCAAGCGCTCGATTGTCGACGTGCCGACCATACTGCTGGCGCTGGGCACGATCGCGTTGCTGCTGAAATTCAAGAAGCTGCCGGAGCCGGTCATCATCACCGGCGCCGCGCTGATCGGCCTTGCCGTTTATCCGGTGCTGCACCACTGAGCCAAACGAACCGGGGGCATGTCAGGCTCGCCATGGCTGTGCATAACGACCACCCCTCGGCCGCCAGCAGTAGCTGGCTCGAACGCATCGCGCTGCCATCCGGTGTTCACCCCGACGCCTTGCCGCTGCTTGCCGGCCGCGCGCTGCGTGGCATCTGTGATGGCTATATTGCCGTGCTGCTGCCGTCCTACCTGCTGGCGCTTGGTTTCGATTCGATGGCAGTCGGGCTCATCAGCAGCGCGACACTGATCGGCTCGGCCCTCGCCACCATCCTGGTCGGGATCGTCGGGCACCGCTACCCGCAACGCCGCTTGCTGATGCTGGCGGCCGCCCTGATGTTTGCGACCGGCCTCGGCTTTGCAGGTTTCTCCACGCTGTGGCCGCTTCTGGTGATCGCCTTCATCGGCACGCTTAACCCTGGCTCTGGCGATGTCAGTGTCTTCCTGCCGCTGGAACACGCGCGGCTGGCGGAATCGGCATCGCCTGACGCCCGGACGGCGCTGTTCGCACGCTACGGCCTGATCGGCGCATTCTCATCCGCTTTGGGGGCGCTGGCAGCGGCGCTACCGGCATGGCTGGTCGAGCAATCCCGGCTGTCCTCGCTCGATGCGATGCGCCTGATGTTCGGTTTCTACGGGATCATAGGGCTGCTGCTGTGGCGTCTCTATGCGCGCGTACCTGCCACGCAGCCACATGGAGCGGCACCCACGCCGACAACACCATTGGGCCCGTCCCGTCCGATCGTATTGCGCCTGGCCATGCTGTTCAGCGTGGACGCGTTCGCGGGCGGGCTCGTGGTCAATTCGCTACTGTCGCTGTGGTTGATGCAGCGCTTCGGTCTGAGTCCTGCCGCGACCGGCCAGCTCTTCTTCCTGGCAGGAATGCTGACGACGCTCTCGCAGCTCGCGGCGGTGCCACTGGCGCGAAAGATCGGCCTGCTCAACACGATGGTGTTTACGCATATCCCGTCCAGCCTGTGCCTGATTGCGGCCGCCTTCGCGCCCACGCTGGCCCTGAGCCTGGCCTTGCTGCTGGCTCGCAGCGCGCTGTCGCAAATGGATGTGCCGACCCGGACGGCTTATGTCATGGCCGTTGTCACCCCGCCGGAACGGGCCGCGGCGGCAAGCCTGACCGCGGTGCCACGCAGCCTCGCCGCGGCACTCAGTCCTGCGCTCGCCGCCGCGTTGATGGCCTACGGCTATGCCAGCACGCCGCTGGTGGCCTGCGGGCTGCTGAAGATCGCCTACGACCTCGCGATGCTGCGGGCGTTCCGTCGGGTCAAGCCACTCCACTGACCCATCGCAGCCCTTCGTGAGCCGGCACGTCCTAGTATTACTTCGCCACAAAGCGTGCCGTCACGGTCTTGCCGTCGGCAAACTTGATCGTCGCGACCAGCTTGGAGCCGGCTTTGAGCTGCAGCTTGTCGGACGCTACCAGCGCATTGTCCGTCCCGGGGTTCAGCGCCGTTTCCGTCTTCTGGGCGCCGGTCAGCACCGTCAGCTTGCCGCTGGCACCAGCCACCGGCAGCTTCTTGTCATGGTCGTCGACATAAATGGTGACGGCGCCATCCTTGTTGACCAACTCGAACTGCAGGTCGCTGGCGGTCTGCACGATGCCGCCGTATTGCGCGGGCCTGGCGCCGTGGGCCATGGCCAGACCGGAAAGGCCGGACAGTGCGAGGCTGCCGGCAAACAACATGGCTGAGATCTGTTTCTTCATCGAATCCTCCGTTGGTGCAGCGACTTGCGGGCGTCGCTGCCAAAGCCCGTAATCAGTACGCGTCGCCCGGCTGTTGCGACAGGATCCGCTCCAGCGGGCGGCGCCCGAACAACCAGAACGCCAAGGGAGTCAGCACGGAATCCAGGATGGTCGAGCTGACCAGCCCGCCGAAGATCACCACCGCCACCGGATGCAGGATTTCCTTGCCGGGCGCGTCGGCCGACACCAGCAATGGCACCAGCGCGAACGCCGCAACCAGCGCGGTCATCAGTACCGGCGTCAGTCGCTCCAGCGACCCACGCACGATCATCGGGATACCAAAGGTTTCCCCTTCAAAGCGGCACAGGTTGATGTAGTGGCTGACCTTCAGAATGCCATTGCGCGTGGCGATGCCCGTCAGCGTGATGAAGCCGACCATCGACGCCACCGACAGCGTCAGGCCGCCGAGCCACATGGCGATCACGCTGCCGATCAACGCCAGCGGGATGTTCGCCATGATGATCAGCGTGAGTGTCGCGGAGCGGTAGCGCGAGTAAAGCACCAGGTAGATCAGCGCCAGCGATACTAGCGCCAGCAACACGATCAACTGCGTCGCCTGCTCCTGCGCCTGGAACTGACCCTCGATGCTGACGAAATAGCCACCGGGCAACCCGGCGCGCGCGGCCGCGCTGCGCACATCGCCGATGATCTTTGACATATCCGAGCCGTCGGTATTGGCATAGACCAGAATGCGCCGGCGGCCGTTCTCGCGCCCGATCTGGTTCGGGCCGTCGCCATCCTCGACGTTGGCGATTGCCGACAACGGCACTGCGCCACGCGGCGAATCCAGCATGACGCGGGACAGGTCCTGCGGCGTACGGCCGGCATCGGGCAACCGCACCACCAGGTCGTAGCGGCGCACGCCCTCGATCACCTGCGTGACGCGCGTGCCATCCGACAAGGTTTGCAAGGCCTTCAGCGCCTCGCCTGCCGGGATGCCGTATTGCGCGGCCTTGCGGTAATCGAGCCGCACATTGACTTGCGGTATCAATACCTGGCGCTCGACCGTGATATCGACGAGTCCTGGTATGGCAGCAAGCCGCCCGCGCACGCTCTCCGCCAGGCCGCGCAGCGTATCGAGATCGTCGCCATAGATCTTCAGCGCGATCTGTGCCCGCACGCCGGAAAGCAAGTGATCCAGCCGGTGGGAAATCGGCTGGCCGATCGCCACCGACGCAGGGAGACTGGCAAGCTGGACGCGGATGGCGGCCATCACTTGCTCCCGGCTGCGGTCGGAGCGTTTCAGGTCGATATCGATTTCGGACGAATGCACGCCTTCGGCATGTTCGTCCAGTTCGGCACGGCCGGTGCGCCGCCCGACCTGCGTCACCTCCGGTACCTGCCGGATCAGGGTCTCCGCCAGGGCACCCATGCGGTTGGCTTCGGCCAGCGATGTGCCAGGATTGAACATCAGCGACATCACGAGCGAGCCTTCGTTGAAGGCTGGCAGGAAGGCCCGCGACATGAAAGGCACGGTGGCGGCCGCGAGCGCGACGGTGACGGCGGCGACGGCAAGCACGGTCTTGGCGCGGGGGAACGACCAGTCCAGGATCCTGGTATCGACCCGCTTGAGCCATGCCACCAGCGGGCTGTCCGGATGCTCCAGCCGCTTCATCCGCGGCAGCAGGTAATACGACAGCACCGGCGTCACGGTCATCGACACCAGCATCGATGCCAGGACCGACACGATGTAGGCGATACCCAGCGGCGCGAACAGGCGGCCTTCGATACCCGGCAGCGCGAACAGCGGCACGAACACCAGCACCACCACCAGGGTGGCATAGACGATGCCGGAGCGGACTTCGACCGAGGCGCGCCAGATGGTCTCCAGCACGGACGGCGGGTCCTCCAGGCTTGCGCGCTGCCTGAGCCGGCGCTGGATGTTCTCCACGTCGACTACCGCGTCGTCGACCAGCTCGCCGATGGCAATGGCCAGGCCGCCCAGCGTCATCACGTTGATTGACTGGCCCAGCAGGTGGAAGGCCAGCGCGGTGACGGCCAGCGACAGCGGAATCGCCACCAGCGAGATCGCGGTGGTGCGCGCGCTCAGCAGGAAGGCGAACAGGATCACGGCCACCATGATGGCGCCGTCACGCAGCGCCTCGACCACGTTGCCGATCGAGGCCTCGATAAAGTCCGCCTGCCGGAACAGCACCTGCGGCGCGGACAGGCCCGGCGGCAGTCCCTGCTTCAGTTCGCCGAGCGCTGCTTCCAGGTCCCGCGTCAGGCGCACCGTGTCGGCCGCGGGCTGCTTCTGCACGCTGACTATCACTGCCGGCTTGCCGTTGAATCCGGCATCGCCGCGCTTGAGCGCGGCGGCATAGCGCACACCGGCCACCTGCTCGAGCAGCACCGGCGCGCCTTCCTTGTAGGCAACCGCCAGTCCCTTCAGGTCGTCGAGCCGGTTGGTGCGGCCGAGGTTGCGGATCAGGTATTCGCGGCCGTTCAGGTCGATGAAGCCGCCGCTGGTATTGGCGGCGAAGTCGCGCAACGCGCTTTCCACCTGTGGCAGCGCCACGCCGAACTGCGCCATCCTGGCGGTGTCCGGTTCGACCCGGAGCTGGCGCACCTCGCCGCCGATCGGGATGACCTGCGACACGCCAGCCACCGACAGCAGGCGCGGCCGCAGCACGAAGTCGGCATACTCGCGCGCCTGCATCGGACTGGCCCGGGCCGGGTCGATCGGTAACGCAATCAGCATGATCTCGCCCATGATCGACGAGACCGGCCCGAGGATGGGCGTCAGCCCGCCGGGCAACTGTTCCTTCACCAGCGCCAGCCGTTCCGACACGAGCTGGCGGTTGCGATAGATATCGCTGCCCCAGTCGAACTCGGCATACACGATGGACAAGCCGACGCCCGACACCGAGCGGACCCGCGTGACGCCTGGCATGCCATTGAGCGCGGTCTCGAGCGGGAACGACACCAGCAGCTCCACTTCCTGCGGCGCCATGCCGCCGGCTTCGGTGATCACGGTCACCAGCGGTTTGTTCAGGTCCGGGAAAACATCCACCGGTGTGCGCCATGCGGTCACGCCGCCGTACACCATCAGGATTAGAGCGATGGCCAGTACCATCAGCCGGTTGCCGAGGCTCGCGCGAACGATCCAGTTGAACATGCGCGCCCCTCAGCGGATCTGGTTGATCAGTGCCGCCCCGGACACCACCACCCGGTTCTCCGGTGACAGTCCCTTGACCACGACAACCGTTCCCGCATCCAGCACGCGGGCTTCAACCGGCTGAGCGATAAAGCGCTGCGTGCCGGACTTGATCCACACCACCGGCAGGTTGCTGCCATTGCGCACCAGGGCCTCGCTTGGCAATGCGATGCCCTTGACCGTCTCGGTCAGCGTCGCAACCACCGTCACTGGCTGCCCGATGGCAAGTGGTGCCGCATTGCCCGTCAGCCGGAACATCAGCGGCACGGCGCCGTTCTTCAGGCTGCGGCCGGCGCCGATGAATTCCAGCTTGCCTCCGTCCGACCGGCCCAGGGTCCCACCCTGGATACGGTTGGCAAGCGAGGCATCCGCGGTGCTGGCCTCGATCAGCATCCGGACCGGGTCAACCACTTCATACAGCACGTCGCCAGCAGAAACGACCTGGCCCGCCAGCACATTGGCAGTGGCGATAACGCCGCTGGCTGGCGCGGTCAGCGTGTCGGTCTGGTGCAGGCTCTTGCCCACCGCCTCGCGCTGGCCGGAAAGACTCTGGACCTCGGCGCGGGCGGCTTCGATCTCCTTGCGCGGGATGCTGTCCTGCAGCGATTCCAACCGCTGCAGCCGTTGCCGGGCCAGCTTCAGGTTGGCGCTCAGGTTGGCGAACTGCGCCTGCTGGTTGCCGATATCGAAGGGCTCGCTCTTGTGCCGCAGCACGGCCAGCACCTGGCCCTTGCTGACACGCTGCCCCAGCAGCGGGAAGCCTCCCGGCGGCGGCTCGATCCAGCCTGGGTGCCCTGCCTGCAGGCGCCCACCCGCATTGGGGTCGATCGCCACCACGGCATTCAGCTCTACGGTTACGGGGTGCAAGGCTGCCTGCGGCATCGTGGTTCGTATGCCCATACGGCGTTGCGCGAGCTTGGGCACCTGGACACTGCCGTCGGGCAGCCGGGCCAGGCCGCCGCTGCCGGACACCGCTCCCGGTGCATCAAGGTGTTCGCCACCGGGCCCGTGCGCACCGGGGCCGGCCAGTGCCGGCATGGTTGCGCAGGCAGCCAGCGCAATGGCGATCGTTGCAAACCTGGTTGTCTTCAGCATGTCGGGCCTCAGCTCTTCTTATGGACATTGCGGCGCCTCACGCGCCAGGCCGCGGCCGCCAGGACAACCGCCACAAGCAGGACGATCCACGGCCAGCGCGCTTGCCACAAAGCCCCGAGGCCATGGGCGTGCCCATCCGCGGCAACGTTCAGGCTGCCCTCGATCAGGTCCGACTCATCGCCGGCAACAAGCGTGAACACGAGCGCATGGTGGCCCGGTTGGCGCAGCGCCTTGAGGAGTTTCTCGTCGGTAAAGGAGTAATCGCCGAAGTCGGCATGCAGCTTGCCTTGTGCCTTGATGCCGTTGAACTCGACCTCCAGCGTGCCGTTCAGCACCGGCTCGTTGGTGACGTAGCGGTCGACCATCACCGACAGCTCATCAGGGGCCAGCGTGCCAACCAGCTCGAACGCTTCCGTATTGGCTTCGATGACGGGCTGGGCATTCGCCGCGGCGCCGGTGCTCGCCGGCGCATCCAGATGCTCGCCATTGGGGCCATGGGCGCCCGGCGCCGCATGCGCGGCGCAGGCGAGGGACAAGAGCAGGGTAAGGAAGAACTGGCGGATCATGGCAGGACTCCGAGAGCCTGGTTCAGGTTGGCAGTGGCGATGCCGCGCCGGGCACGCTGGCGCGCCAGGTCGGCTTCGGCCTCGAGGGCCTGGTTCTGTGCGCGCAGCACTTCAGGCAAGCCGATTTCGCCGGCATTGAAAGTTCTTCGCAGTAGTGCCGCCCGTTCGGACAGCGTGGCGTTGCGCTCTTCGGCAAGTCTGAGCTGCTGCTCTGAGAGCGACAGCGTCGCCTGTGCCGCGTCGATCGCGGAGCGGACGATGCGTTCGGTGCGATCGAGCTCGGCCCGGGCTGTCATCAGTTCAGTCTGCGCGGCAGTCTCGCGTGGCAGGTTGCGCGCGTCGGTAGCGAACGGGATCCTGATGAACAGGCCGACGGTCTGGTCGCTGGGCATGCCGCCGCCCGCACGGTCGTTGCGGTACATCACGCCGACTTCCGGCGGGTCGCGGCGCGATTTGCGCAAGTAGCCCACCTGGCGCTCGCTGCGCAGCACGGCCTGCTGCGCAGCTTCCAGCCTTGGATGGCTCACGGCACCGGCGGCAGGATCGGTCACTGGCGCTGCCGCTTCGTCATATCGCAGCGGCAACGCCGATACACCAGTCGCTTGCAGCAGCCGCGCCCTGGCATCCACCAGCCGGGCCTCGCTGTCCGCGAGCAGGCCCTGCGCCGCCAGGTAGTCCTGCTGCGCCAGCAGCAGGTCGGTGCGCGCCAGGTCGCCGGCGGTGACCCGCCGCCGAACATCGTCGCGCAGCGACGCGGCGATCTCTGTGCGGCGCCGCAGCACATCGCGTTCCCCTTCCACGGCCACGAGCTGCCAGACGCGCTCGCGCACCTCCGCGGCAACGTTCAGCCGCGCCAGGGCGGCGCCGGCTTCGGCCTCGGCCGCTTGTGCGTCGGCCAGGTCCCCGCGTGCCGCACGCTGGCCTGGCATCCACACCGGGACGCCAAGCTGGACCTCGCTCTCACGCAGGCCGCGCTTTTCAGTCCAGCGGTCATCGCGGTGCAGCAGGCCAAGCGTGGGCGGCCCGGCGATCAGCGAATCCGCCTGGACCCGGCTGGCCGCCGCCTCCAGGCGCCGCCCCTCGGTCGCCTGGAGGGCAACGGACCGCTCCCACGCGGTATTGAAAAGCGCGTGCAGATCCGCCGGCGCAGGCTGGCCATGGGCCGACGGTGCCAGCAGCGCGGACGCAACAATGGAAATGAAGAACTTCTGCATGGAATCCCCAACGCAAATCGCGATAACACAGGCAATGCGGCGGGGCGCGGCGCAAGCCATTGCGCCACGTCAGGCAATCAGGAGGTCAAATGCCCCGCCGTCAGGCGGGCGCGTGAGGGGGGCGTAAGGGTGGACTGCCGCCGGGGTCAGGCATGCGGCCGCCGAGGAATAACGGCTCGGGCTGCGTCTGCTGCGCCAGCGGCAACAGCAGGCCCGCGGGCAGCGGTGCCTGGAAGTGGGTGCCGTAGTCGAAGTCGAGTTGATGCGACGCGGATGCTGTGGAATCGTCGAACGCGATTTCCCCGTCGTCATCGTGGTGATGGGGGACATGCTCGGCGTGCGCCGCCATATGGTCCGGCGGGAAGCCCGCTGAATGCGTGAGTTGCCGCTGCGCTGCGGCCAGGGCCTGCAGCGGCAGGATCAGCATCAGGAGGATGGCAATCACGCGCGACATAGGGCGGGATTCTACCTGACCTAAAGGGGGCTGGCGCGGGACTGGCGGGACGACCGTGTAACCGATTGTGGCGGCAAGGCCGCCGAACGTTAATCTCTTCGTAGCTCTAGCTGACGTACGCTCTACCCACTGCGCAGCGCCTCACTTTCGCAGCAGGTACGAGCCTGTGGGTTCTTGGCCGATAGCAGGCGCACGTAGGCGGACCAAGGCAAGGAGAACGCCTGGGCAAGGGTGGTGAGCTCAAGTGATGTTCTGGGCGCACATTTGCCAGGCAGTGTCTGGAAAATTCCATGAACGGGCGATTTGGGCAGATACCGTCCGGCAGATCCGATCGAACGGCCACGCTTGATGCGGCTTTCACGAGGACTGTCTGACGGTGCCGAAGCACCGCCAGCCCAGAGGCACTGCTATGCCGCAAGCGGCCCGGCTGCCATCAAGGCATCCAGCTTTGCCTTCACCATTTCAAGCAGGCAGAGCGCGCTGAAGCACGCTTCCGAGCGCACGCTTTGCTGCTCCAGCAGCACGAGCACGCCTTCAATGCCGGCACGCACTTCATGCAGGCACGCGTTGGTTTCGATTGTATCGACCATTACTGACTCCTTACCGGGTTAATGCGCGCCACTCATTTGAAGGTGAGGGTGGCGGGCCAGACAGCGAGGGTGGAAACCCGGTTAGAACAGGGAAGAACCCGGTCAGCCTTTCAGCTGCCTCGCTCGGCCCGCCATAGAACCAGACATGTTCGTGCGAGCAGAGGCGTTGCCGTTTGAAAGCGCAACGCCTGTCCCTGTTCCGACCTTCGGGTTTCCACGCCCGGTCATCGGCGATCCGATGACGTGACCAGTATTTCCTGCCGGAGTCGTGCACGCGATAAGAGATGTCGCATTTTGGAGCGGTTGGGCGAAGCTTGCCGCAACGCGATTGAGTAGGAAATCGCTGAGTCTTGGAATGCGAGGTGGTCGCTGTGTGGTTGGTTGTCGCTCTTGACTAGCGTGGGCTGTTTCGCCGGCGTAGCCGGCGACCTACTTCTTGTCCAAGCGACAAGAAGTAAGCAAGAAACGCGTCGCCTGGGCGGCTGGCAATAAATTGCACGGCGTTGGTGGTTCGCACGGTGGTGCTTGCCGTTTGGGCTTGGGTGCCCGTTCGACCCTGCTACGCCATGTGAGTGTGGGACAGTGCCTGCGTTAACCCACTATTGAACGATCCCCATGCAGGGCGTAGGCCGCCTGCTGCCAGCCGTATCGCGGGGACGCCTACGGCTGCTACGCAGGCTCAAAATGCGCTGACGGTCATTGGGCGCTTGCGCGGAGCGCAGCCGAAGGCGTTGACGCGATATCTGCGTCCAATAGTCGGTTGACGTAGGCACCGGACAGGGAGCGTAGCTGGGTCGAACGGGCACCCAAGCCCAAACGGCAACCACCGCCGCCATATGACCAACACCGTGCAATTTATGGCCAGCCGCCCAGGCGACGCGTTCTTTGCCTACTTTCTGTCGCTCGGACAGAAAGTAGGTCGCCGGCTACGCCGGCGAAACAGCCACGCCCGCCAAGCACGACAACCGACCGCATGGAACCAAGCCAAATCATGAGTTCCCGATCCCGCCACCGATGATCTTGGCCAGAGATCCGTCCACACCATGCTCCCCCACCTGAGCCACAAAATCCTCCCCCTCCGGCAACCCCAACGAAAACCTCACCGGAAAATTCACAGCAATCCCGCCTTCCCCAGGCACCGGCCGAACCACCTCCCGCGCCTGCACATGCGGATCCTCAAACAGCGCCGTCGCCCCCAGCACCGGCGAGAACGGAATATCCAGCGGCCCGAAGAACGCCTCCCACTCGGCCAGGTCGCGCGTGCAGAACACCGCCGCCATCAGGTCATTGACCTCCAACTTGTGCCCGTACCGTCCAGCCCGCGTGGCAAAACGCGGATCGCGCAGGGCCGGGAATTCTTCGCCCAGCGCCTCGCACAGATTGACCCAGAACTTGTTCTCGAGGATGCCCATCGCCAGATGCAGGCCATCACGCGTTTCGAAGAGATCGTTCTCCGGCATCACGGTAGGGGATGCCTGCGGCGATGCCTCATGCCCGCGCGCGGCCCAGGCGCCATGGGCGGTCCACGACAGGATCGCGTCATGGATCGAGACATCCAGATGTTGACCCTGTCCGTTCTGGCGCGCACTCATGATTGCCACCGCAAGCGACAGCGCCGCGTAGCCGGAGGCGGCGTAATCCGACACCCGCACGCGCGGGCGCGAGACCTTGTCGTGCACCTGCACCGGCGTCGCCCAATAGCCGGCCAGCGCCAGGTAGTTCAGGTCATGCCCGGCGTGGCTGGCATAGGGGCCAGTCTGGCCGAAGCCCGAGACCGAACACAGCACGATGGCGGGATTGACCGCCGCCAGCGCTTCATAGCCCAGCCCGAGCCGCGCCATCACGCCGGGGCGGAAGCCTTCCACTACGGCATCGGCATTGCGCACCAGGTCAAAGAAGGCTTCACGGCCTGCATCGGTCTTCAAGTCCAGCGCAACCGAGCGCTTGCCGCGGTTGAACTGCGCGAATACCGTCGGACCGAGCTGCCGCGCAGTATCGCCGGTGCCGGGTTGCTCGACCTTGATCACATCCGCGCCCAGTTGCCGCAGCAGGCTGCATGCATGCGGACCGGGCAGCAACTGGCTGACGTCGATGATGGTGACGTCCTTGAGACAGGACCATTCTGGCTTCATACAGGGCCTTGGGGGAGAAGGAAAGAAGGGGTGCCGCACGCGCGGAAGGTGGCGTGCGGCGCGGGGCGGGCAGGGCGCTCAGCCCAGGTCGCCGACCATGCCGATCGACTTCATCAGGTCGCCGTAACGCGCGTTGTCGCTGACGACAATGGTGCCGAACTGCGCGGGCGAGGCGCTGCGGCGCAGTTCGCCGGCATTGGCCTTGAGCTGGGCATCAAACACGCCGGCCGTCTGCAGGGCACCAACGGCGGCGTGGAGCTTCTGCGCCAGTTCGGCCGGGAAGTTGGCCGGTGCGAACAGGCCGCTCCAGTTGTCGATGACGAAGCCCGGGGGCAGGGCTTCGGCCATGGTCGGCACGTCCGGGAAGAACGGCGAACGGGCGGCCGCAGTGACGGCAAGCACCCTGACCTGGTTATTGCGCACGTACTGTGTCGCGGTGCCGAGCACCGGCATGCCGAACTGGGTTTGTCCTGTCAGCATGGCGGTGATGATCTCCGGCGCACCCTTGTAAGGGATATGCACGGCGTCACAGCCGGTCTGGTGCAGCATGGTTTCCACCGCGAGATGGGCGATGCTGCCCTTGCCGCCGGAGCCGTAGTTGAACTTGCCCGGCGCCTTCTTCATGGCGGCGATCAGTTCGGCAGCGGTCTTGTAGGACGACGAGACCGGCACCACCAGCGCGGACGGCCCGCCAGACAGTGCGGTGATCGGCGTGAAATCCTGCGCCGGGTCATACGGCATCTTGCGGTACATGTGCACGTTGATCACGTGCGTATTGGCCAGGATGCCCAGCGTATAGCCATCGGGCGCGGCACGGCGCAGCGCGCTGGCGCCGATGATGCCGCCAGCGCCGGGCATGTTCTCGACCACCAGCGGCTGGCCGAGCTTCTTGCCCAGCTCCGCCGACAGCGTGCGGGCCACGTTGTCGGGCGTGCTGCCGGCGATAAACGGAACGATCAGCCGGATCGGGCGGCTGGGGTAGCTGGATGAAGCGCTGGCGGCGCGGGCCGGCAGCAGCAGGCTGCCCAGCGCGGCGGCGCCGGCGGTGGCAAGCCAGTTTCGGCGGTTCATGCTTGGTCTCCGTGGTCTTGTCTTATGGTCTTCATGCCGGCGGCGAACCGCCGGCACGGTCAGGCCTTCTGCTGCTGCAGCGGTTCAAGGATAGCGCGCGCAATGGTATTGCGCTGGATCTCGCTGGTGCCGGTGAAGATGCGGAACATGCGCAGCTTGCGGAAGGTCTGCTCCACCGGGTGGCCGCGCGTGACGCCGACGTTGCCGTGGATCTGCACTGCCTTGTCCGCCACCTCGAAGCAGCGTTCCGAGACAAAGAGCTTGCACGCCGCGGCCTTCATGCGCAGGTCGGCGCCGGCATCGGCCAGCGCGGCGGTATGCGTGATCATGCTCTCGCAGGCCCACAGCGCGGCGGCCATGTCGGCCAGCATGTGCTGGATCGCCTGGAAGCGCGCGATCGGCCCGCCGAACTGGCGGCGCTGGCCGGCATATGCCACCGACGACTCATATGCCCTGGTGGCCAGCCCCAGCATGCTGGGGCAGTGCAGCAGGCGGTTCACGTTGATGCGCGACATGCCCAGCTTGAAGCCGTTGCCTTCGCCGCCAAAGATATTGGCGCGCGGCACGCGCACGTTCTCGAAGCGGATGTCGCCGTCGATATGCTGGCCCGACATCGGCACGTACTCGTTGCTTACCGTCACGCCGGGCAGGTCCAGGTCGACCAGCACCGCGGTGATGGCCGGCGGCGTGGTGGTGGCGTCGGTCACGCACATGACGATGGCAAAGTCGGCGAACGGCGCGCCGCTGATGTAGTGCTTGCCGCCGTTGATGACCAGCTCGTCGCCATCGGCCACGGCCGAGGTCCTGATGCTTTGCGCGTCGGAGCCGGAATGCGTTTCCGTCAGTGCGAAGCAGGTCGATTTCTCGCCGCGGATCACGGGCTCGAAGTAGCGCTTGAGCTGGTCCGGGGTGGCGTACTTGAGCATATTGCCCACGCGCGGCGGGCCGCCCAGGTCGCCCAGCACGTGCGCGGCCAGGGTGGAGCCGCTGGCGGCCAGGTCGGCCTTGAGCGCGCATTGCTCCTGGATGTTCAGGCCCTTGCCGCCGAGCGATGTCGGCAGGCAGGCGGCGTAGAAGCCCAGTTCGCTGGAGCGGCGCCAGACCTTGCGCAGGGTCTCGCGCGGCCACGGGTCTTCAGAGCCCAGGCCGAGTTCCTGTTCCAGCGGGCGCAGTTCTTTGTCGATAAAGCGGCGGATGCCGGCGCGGGTTTCCAGCAGTACGGGATTGGTCAGGTGGTCGAACATGGCGGACTCCTTCAGTTCACGCGGCGCCCGACGCCTTGCCAGTAGCGTTCGCGCACGATCTTGCGGGCCAGCTTGCCGCTGGCGTTCTTGGGCAGCTCGGCGACAAAGTCCACCGAGCGCGGCGACTTGTAGTCGGCAATGCGCTCGCGGCAGTGCGCGATCAGCTGCTGCGCGGTGGCCTCGCGCCCGGGGCGCAGCGTGACCACGGCCTTGACGCTTTCGCCCCAGGTGTCGTCCGGCACGCTGATGACGCAGGCTTCCAGCACGTCGGGGTGCTGGTACAGCGCGGCTTCCACCTCGGTCGGATAGACGTTGAAACCGCCGGAGATGATCATGTCCTTCTTGCGGTCGACCAGGTACAGGTAGCCGGCCTCGTCCACGCGTGCCATGTCGCCGGTGTGCAGCCAGCCATCGATGATGGTCTCGCGCGTCAGCGCGGGCTCGTTGAAGTAGCCGTGGAACACGTCCTCGCCGCGGATCACCAGTTCGCCGATCTCGCCCACGGCGACCTCCTTGCCGTGCTCGTCGACCACGCGCACTTCGGTCTCGCCCAGGGCGCGGCCGCAGGAGGCCAGGCGCTCAGGATGGTTGGCAATGGCGTCGGCATGGTCGGTGGTGGACAGACGTGTGACGCCCGAGGTCGATTCGCTGGCGCCATAGCCCTGCGACAGGATCGGGCCGATGCGCTCCCAGGCCTCGCGGATGCGTGCCGGCGCCATCGGCGCGGCACCGTAGGCCAGGGTCTTCAGGCTGGACAGGTCGGCCTGGGCCAGCGTGGGCTCGGCCAGCAGCATGTTGATCATGGCCGGGACCATGAACACGTGGGTGATGCGCAGCCGCGCCACCTCGGCCAGGAAGTGCGCGGGCTCGAATTTCTCGAACAGCACCAGCGTGGCGCCCTGGTACAGGTAGGGCTGCATCAGCATGCCGGAGGCGTGCGTGACCGGCCCGATCAGCGCCAGCCGGTCGCCCGGGCGCGCCGGGCGGTCCATGCCGGACACCATCTTGCGCAGCGCCGCCATGCGGTTGCCGTAGCTCTGCATGGCAGCCTTGATCTTGCCGGTGGAGCCGGACGAGAAGTGCAGCACGGCCAGGTCGTCGGGGGCAGGGGTGATGTCAGGCGGCGTGGTGCCGGCGTTGGCCAGCAGCGCCTCATATTCGACATAGCCCGCCGGCGCATCGCCGATGGCGATAAAGGTCTCGATGGCGCCGAAGCCGGCCGTGGTGCGCGCATAGCCGGTGTAGCCGGGGCCGGCGATCAGCACGCGCGGGGTGCAGTTTTCGACCACGTCGCTGGCCTCGGCCGCGGTGAAGCGCGGGTTGAGCGCCGCCTTGACCAGGCCGGCCTTGTACAGCGCGCATTCCAGTTCGACCAGCTCGGGGCGGTTGCGCGACTGCACCGCGACGCGGTCGCCGGGCCGCAGGCCCAGTGCCAGCAGCGCATTGGCCAGGCGCGTGGAACGTTCGTCCAGCTGGCGATAAGTCACCACCTGGTCCTGGTAGAGGATGGCGGGCTGGTCGCCCCAGTAGCGCGCGGCGCGGCGCAGGAAATACGCGAAACCCATGCTGTCTCCGTTGATGCCCGTTGATTCCGGTGAGCTTTTACGTGTGCTCGTGCGCCGTAGTCTGTAAGATGACAGGCATCACCACAATGACGCATTGGCTATAAAGTCATAACCATCAGGAATGTGAGGCAATGGAGACGCGGGATATCGAGTACATCCTCGCCGTGGCGGCGCACGGCGGCATCGGCCGTGCCGCGGAAGCGCTGGGGATCAGCCAGCCGGCGCTGACCAAGGCGGTGCAGCGGGTGGAGACCCAGGCCGGGCTGCCGCTGTTCGAGCGCACCGCCAACGGCATGACCGCCACCTACGCCGGCACGCGCTTCCTGGAGCGGGCGCGGCGCATCCAGCTGGAATACGAGGACGGCATCAAGGAGATGCTGGGGATCCGCACCGGCGAGCAGGGCATCCTGCGCGTGGGCTATTCGCCGTCGATCCCGGGCAGCGTGATCCTGGGTGCTTGCCGGCAACTGGTGCGCGAGCGTCCCGTGGCGCGTCTGCGGCTGCGCCGCAGGTTGGCGCGCGACCTGCTGGACCTGCTGGCGGCGGGGGAGCTGGATGTGGCGGTGGCGCCGGCGCCTTCGGCAGCCTCATCGACCGGCCTGGCGGTACAGCCGCTCTTTGACGACCGGCTGGTGGTGGTGGCGGACGAGGGCCATGCCTTGCTGCAGCGGCGCAAGCTGCGGCTGGCGGACCTGGCGGACCAGGAATGGCTGCTGCCCGAAGGGCATATCACGCTGCGCCAGCAGGTGGACGCGGCGTTCCGCCAGCGCGGCCTGCCGGAACCGCAGCCGCGCATCGAGATCGACTTTGGCAGCAGTTCGCTGTTTGCGCTGATGCAGGGCACGCAGATGCTGAGCATCGCCAATGAAGGCGGCGATGCCATGCAGCACGGCCTGCGCGTGCTGCCGCTGGGCGTGGAGGAGCTGGACCTGCGCCGGAACATCGGCGTGATCTCGCGCGAGGGCGCCTACCTGTCGCCGCTGGCGCAGCGCCTGACGGTGCTGCTGAGCGAGCACAGCCGCTGAGGCAGCGGCAGGGCCACGCGGCTATTGCAGCGGGATCTTAGCCACCTCCGCCAGCCGCTTCCAGCGCTGGATCTCGTCCTTCTGGTACTGCAGCATTTCGGCAGGCGACGACAGGATCAGCTTGGTCGACTGGCGCGTGTAGTACTCGCGCACATCCGGGGCCCTGCCGGCCTGCGCAAACAGGTCCTGCAGCCGTTTCACCACCGCCGGCGGCGTCTTTGCCGAGACCGCAGCGGCCACCCAGTTATAGGCCAGGAAGTCGGGCAGGCCGGCTTCGACGATGGAGGGCACGTCCGGCAGCAGCGGCGAGCGCTGCGGTGCGGTGTAGGCCAGCGCGCGCACCTTGCCGCCGCGGACCAGTTCGATGGCGCCGGTGGCATCCACCACGGCGAAGTCGACATTGGCCGCCATCACGCCGTTGATGGCATCGCCCGCGCCCTTGTACGGCACGGCGGTGGTCTTGATGCGGGCCAGTTCGTTGAGCCACTCCGAGTAGAGCGTGTAGGAGATCGAGCCCGAGCCGTAGTTGAGCGCGCCGGGGCGCTTGCGGGCATCTTCCAGCAGCTCGGCCAGCGTGCGGTAGGGCGAGCTTGCCGGCACGATGATCACGCATGGCCCGCGCGACAGCAGCGTGATCGGCGCAAAGTCCGTCAGCGGGTCATACGGCAGCTTGCGGAAGGTGGCGGCATTGGTCGACAGCGTGGAATTGCTGCCGATAAAGACGGTGTAGCCGTCAGGCGGCGCGTTCAGCGCGGTCTGCACACCGATAAAGCCGTTGCCGCCGGGCTTGTTCTCAACCACCACGCCCTGGCCGGTCAGCTCGCCGATCTTCTTGGCGAACATGCGCGCGGTGGTGTCGGTGCCGCTGCCGGAAGGGAAGGGCACGATAAAGCGGATCGGGCGGGATGGGAAGGCGTCGGCGGACTCGGCGGCGGGCGCTGCCAGCGGCGTGGCGGTGCCGATGGCCGCCAGCGCGGCGGCAGCGAGTCCGAGGAAGCGGCGGCGGGAACGGAAGGCCTGTTGCATGGTGTCTCCTGAGCGTGGAATGCCCGGCGTGTTCCCGCCGGTGCAAGGGGATAAGCGGGGATAAACGGGGGCTTAACGGCGCAAGCCGAGCAGGTCGCGTGCAATCACCCAGCGGTGCACCTCGCTGGGCCCTTCGTAGATGCGCATCAGACGGGTCTCGTTGGCCATCTGCTGCAGCGGCAGCTCCTTGGTCATGCCCATCGCGCCGAAGGTCTGCATGGCATGGTCGATCACGTCCCACGCCATCTCGGTGGCGAATACCTTGATCATCGATACCTGCGTGCGCGCCTCGTCGCCGGCGTCGATGCGGCTGGCGGCTTCGTAGGTCATCAGGCGGCAGGCGTGGATGCGCGTCGCGGCGTCGGCCACCCACCACTGGATCGCCTGGCGCTGCGCCAGCGGCGCGCCGAAGGTCTGGCGCTGCGGCGCGTACTCGCAGAGCATGTCCAGCGCGCGCTGCGCCCGGCCGATGCACCACGCGGCCATCTGCACGCGGCGCGTGGACAGCCGCGCCTGCATCGGCGCAAAGCCCTGGCCTTCGGTGCCCAGCAGCTGCGAGGCGGGGATGCGGCAGTCTTCCAGCACCACCTCGTAAGTCGATGCGCCGCCGATCATCGGGATGCGGCGCTCCACCCGGAAGCCCGGCGTGCCGCGCTCGACGATAAAGGCCGAGATGCCGCCGCGCGCGCCCTTGGCCTTGTCGGTCACGGCCATGACGATGGTCCAGTCGGCGCGTGCCGCGCGGCTGATCCAGATCTTGCGGCCGTTCAGCACCCATTGGTCGCCGTCGCGTTCGGCGCGCGTGGTCATCATGGCGGGGTCGCCGCCGGCGCCGGGTTCGGAAATGGCGATGGCCGACACGGTCTCGCCGCGCGCGTAAGGGGCCAGGTAGCGCTCGCGCTGGGCCTCGCTGGCGCTCAGCATCAGCATGCGCAGGTTGGGCGAGTCCGGCGGCAGTTCGTAGGGCGTGATGGTCTTGCCCAGTTCTTCGTTGACGCCCACCATGGCCACCGTGGGCAGGTCGGCGCCGCCCATCTCTGTGGGCGCATCCAGGCCCCACAGGCCCAGTTCGCGCGACATCGCGTCAAGCCGCGCGTGCTCTTCCGGCAGCAGCGTCATCTGCCCGCCGGCGGCTTCGCGCGCCAGCACCGCGGGTTCCAGCGGGATCAGCTGGTCGCGCACAAAGCGCGCGACCAGGTCCTTGAGCATCCGGTGTTCTTCGTCCAGTTCAAAGTTCATGCCCTGTCTCCTGCTGATTCGTTATGGTTGACTGACACCTTGCGCGAGGCCCAGCTCCTGCAGGACTTCGGCGGTGTGTTCGCCCAGTCCCGGCGCATGGCGGCGCAGCGACAGCGGCGTGGCCGAGAAGCGCGCGGCGGGGCGCACTTCGCGCAGCGGGCCTTCGGTGGGGTGCTGGGTTTCCTGGAACAGGCCGACGGCGCGCAGGTGCGGGTGGTCGACCAGTGCGTCCAGGCCGTAGATCGGCGTGGCGGGGATGTCGAGCGACTCGAACAGCGCCATCCATTCATCGGTGGTGCGCGCCGGCGTCAGCTCGGCCAGGTGACCGTACAGCGCGCGGATATTGGCGTTGCGCTGCGCGCGGTCGGCCACCTCGTAGCGCTCGGCCAGGTCGTCGCGGCCCACCGCGCGGAAGAAGGCTTGCCAGTGGCGCTCGGTGTAGGGCAGGGCGCAGATCCAGCCGTCGCGGGTCGGCGCGGGGCGGCGCCCGCCCTGCAGCAGACGGGCGTAGCCGGCACCGGCGGGCGCGGGCTCGAAGGTCAGGCCGCCCAGGTGCTCGGCCATCACGAACGCGGTCATGGTCTCCAGCATCGGCACCTCCACCGACTGGCCGACGCCGTGGCGCTCGCGGTACAGCAGGGCTGCCAGCACGGCGTTGGCCAGTGCCAGCCCGGTGGTCTTGTCGGCGATCAGGCTGGGCACGTACTCCGGGCGATCGCCGGTGGTGGAACCCAGCGCGACCAGCCCGCAGCCGGCCTGGATGATGTCGTCGAAGGCCGGCTTGTCGCGGTGCGGGCCGTCCTGGCCGAAGCCGGTGGCCATGCAGTAGACGATGCGCGGGTTGAT
Source organism: Cupriavidus sp. FW305-46 (assembly GCF_058787075.1). Lineage (NCBI taxonomy): Bacteria > Pseudomonadati > Pseudomonadota > Betaproteobacteria > Burkholderiales > Burkholderiaceae > Cupriavidus > Cupriavidus sp. FW305-46. The sequence goes on along the minus strand of NZ_JBYSZI010000002.1, from coordinate 35,560 downwards.
GCGCGCCACTTCGGCATAGCCGAAGCCCAGCCGCTCGATCGCGGCTACGCGCATGTTGTGCACCAGCACGTCGGCGCTGGCGATCAGCCCGCGCAGCGCCTCGGCGCCCTCGGGGGTCTTCAGGTCGAGCACGACCGAGCGCTTGTTGCGGTTCAGCGCCAGGTAGATCGAGCTCATGCCGGCGTGCTGCGAGACGCCGTTGGCGCGCATCAGGTCGCCCTCGGGCCCTTCGATCTTGATCACGTCGGCGCCAAAGTCGGCCAGCACCTGCGTGGCCAGCGGCCCGAGCACGACCGCGGTGAGGTCCAGCACGCGGATGCCGTCCAGCGGGCCGGCCGGCGTGGCGCGGGTGTCTTGTTCGCTCATCGGGGCCACTCCTTCAACGGCGCTTGAAAACAGGGGCGCGGCGCGCGGCCATGGCGGCGACGCCCTCGCGGAAGTCTTCGCTGCGGAACTGTCCGTGCTGGATTGCCAGTTCGCGCTGGTTGATCTCGGCGATGCGGTCGGCCAGCCCTTCGCGCAGCGTGGCGCGCGTGGTTTCCACGGCCAGCGGGGCGGAGGCGGCGATCTCTTGCGCCAGGGCCATGGCGCGGGCATTGACCTGCGCCTTTTCCACCAGTTCATCGGCCAGGCCGATCTCGACCGCGTCGGTGCCGGTGATGCGCCGGCCGGTATAGAACAGCAGCGCGGCCTGCTGCTCGCCCACCAGCCGCGGCAGCGTCAGGCTCATGCCGAAACCGGGGTGGAATCCCAGCCGGTTGAAGTTGGCGCTGAAGCGCGCCTCGGCGCAGGTCACGCGGAAGTCCGCCACCAGCGCCAGCCCCATGCCGGCGCCGATGGCGGCGCCTTCCACCGCGGCCACGATCGGCTTGCGGTTGCGGTAGAGCCTCATCGCATGCGCGTAGAAGCCGCCCGGGTCGTTGGCAACCGCGCCCTGGTCGGCGCCGCTGAAGTCAGCCCCGGCGCAGAAAGCGCTGACGCCGGACGCCAGCACGATGGCGCGGCAGTTCTCGTCGTCGTCCAGCGCCTGCAGGGTGTCGGCCAGGCGCCGCATGATCTCGGCATCGACAAAATTGTGCGGCGGGCGGGACAGGACGATGCGGGCGACGTGGCCTTCATGGGTCACCTGGATATTGGCGTCGGCTGACATGCGGGGCGTTCCTCTGTGGTGGATCGGCTCGGGGGCCGGGATGGACACAGTATTCGCGCCGCGCGGCCGTACCGCTATACTCTAATTTCACTAACTGAAATTATTGGCGATGCCGGACGCCGTGCTGCCAGAGCCCTCCACCCGCCGCGTCACGCACCAGACCGGCCGCTTTACCCGCGACACCGCGGGCAGCCAGTCGCTGGAGCGCGGGCTGGTGCTGCTGCGGGCCTTCCGTGTTGGCACCACCAGCCTGACCAATGCCGAGCTGGCGGTGCGCACCGGCCTGCCGCGCCCCACCGTCAGCCGGCTGACGCGCTCGCTGGTGGATGCCGGCTTCCTGCGCTATGACGTGAACGAACGCGCCTACCGGCTGGCGCCGGTGGTGCTGAGCCTGGCCGATGCCTTCCACCAGTCAAGCCGCGCGCCGGACATTGCATTGCCGCTGATGCGCAAGGTAGCCGAGGCCGGCAAGGTCAACGTGGGGCTGGCCGTGGGCGACCAGCTGGAGATGGTGTACCTGGCGTCGATCCGGCACAGCCGCGACAGCGTGTCGCGCACGCGGCGCGTGGTGCCGGGAACCCGCGTGCCGATGGAGATGACGGCGATCGGGCTGTCATGGCTGGCGGCGCAGCCTGAGGGGGTGAGGGAGGACCTGCTGGCCGGCATTGCCGCGCGCCAGGGCGAGGCCTGGATCAACATGCGGGCCCAGGTGCTGCGCGGCATCGCGCAGGCGCAGCGGCACGGTTATTGCACCGCGGCCTACCAGCCCGGGCACCTGCTGGCCGTGGGGGCCGCATTTTCCGGGCCGGACCAGCAGCTGTACGGGCTCAATATCAGCTTCCCGTTCAACGAGAGCGAGCGCAGCCGCGACAATGCCCGCTATGCGGCCCAGCTGGCGCGGCTGGTGGCGGACATCCAGGAGGCCTGGCGCCGCGCCGCCGGATAATCCGGGTTCAGTACACCGACGGCATGCCTGCGGGCCGGTTCTTGAAGCGCCGGTGGATCCAGTAATACTGCTCCGGCATGGTGGCGATCTGGGCTTCGAGAAAGGCGTTCATGCGGCGCGAATCTTCCTCGACGCTGCCCGAGGGGAAGCCCTCCAGCGGATCGAACACGCGCAGCCGGTAGCCGCGGTAGTCGGGCAGCACCTCGGTGGTAAAGGGCACCACACGCGCGCCGGTCATGCTGGCCAGGCGCGAGGCCGAGGTCAGCGTGCAGGCCGGCACGCCAAAGAACGGCACGAACACCGAATCGTTGATGCCGAAATCCATGTCCGACGCCAGCATCACCGGGCAGCCGGCGCGCAGCGTGCGCACCACCTGCTTGCCGCTGCCGCTGCGCGGGATCATCTCGGCGCCAAAGCGCCCGCGCTGCGTGCGCGAGATTTCTTCCAGCATCGGGCTGGACATCCTGGTGTACAGCGAGGCCACCGGGTGGCGCATCGAATAGAACATGCAGCCGGCCTCGATGCCGACGAAATGGAAGCCCATGAAGATGGTCGGATGCTCCGCGCACGAGGCCAGGTCGATGCGGGTGTCCAGTTCCACCAGCTTGCCCAGGCGCTCGGCGCTGCCGAACCACTGCACGCCGCGCTCCAGATAGCTGCGCAGGACGTGGCCGAAGTGGTTGCGTGCCAGCTTGTCGCGCGTGTCTGCATCCATGTCCGGGAAGCACAGGGACAGGTTGGTATGGACAATGCGCCGGCGGCGGCTGGGGATGCGATACAGCAGCTTGCCGATCGCATCGCCCAGGCGTGCGGTGACACCGTATGGCAGGGCGGCGACGAGCTTGAAGACTGCGATGGTGAGCGCAGCCTGGAGCCGGTGTTTCATGAAGATCCTAGGGTCGGCAGCGGCGGCTCGGGCAATGGCCCCGGGCAGGCGGCTGCGCGGCAATAATTCGGCGCCACTGGCTGGTGGCGAACGGGATGCACCCGAACGACGGGAAGAGCGAGGGCCGGCCCCCGGCATATGCCTGGCGCCTGGCGCGGCACGGTGTGCGCGTCGGGGGCTGACAAAGCAAGGCGGGACGCCAGGGCGGCGCCCCCGGCACGGCGCGCGGGCTGAGGGGCGGCGTGGGTGCGCTATGCGTCGCTGCTCAAGCTTTCTCTGAAGGGCGCACTGTAGCACGATGGCCGCTGCCCGGCGATGACGGTTACTACCAGTAGCAAACAGGGGGAGATTATTGCAGCGCCTGGGTGATTCAGCGGAAATGCTCGGGCCGGGGGCAGGGCATTTCCGACTGTACCGGGAGCGATCCGGAGAAAGGAAAATGGCGCTGAATAATACGCGCAGGCGGCATCGCCACGCCTGCCAATAATGACCGGCGGGATTATCGGGCAGGAATTGCTCAGGGTTTTTTCAATTCGCCCAGGTAGTAATTGACCTCGGCCAGCAGGGCGCGGTGGAATTCCGCCGGCAGGACATGGTCGTCGGTCAGCGACATCAACTGGTTGATGCGCTGGCGGAAGCGCTGCTCGGCGCTGGCGCGCGCCGCCGGCGGCAGGCCTGTGGTCAGCGAGCACAGCAGCTCGCGCATCACCAGCAGGCGCGCGCCGTACTGGATCATGGCATCGCCTTGTGTCTTGAGGTTTTGCGCCAGCTGTTCCGGCATCGTCTTGCCCGGCTCGCCAGGCGCAGGCGGAGCGGGAGTTTCGGCGGGGTTGTGGTCATTGTTGTCGGGCGCGGCCGCGCCGGTCTTTTTTCCTAGCATGGTGATCCTGAACATGGGCGAGGCTCCCTGGTACAAGCGGGGCCGGCCTGAAACGCCGGCGGCCTGGATGGCAGAAGCACTCATCATGGAAGCCTGCCGTGCACCGGACTGTGCGGCGGCAGACACTGGGACGCCTTGCGCGGCGTCAGCCGGCCAACGCCGCCGGCGCGGGTTTGCGGCCCTTGCCTGCGCGCGCCGGCGGCAGGCACAGTCCGCAGACGTAGCGGTGGCGCGCATCGTCGGCCTGCACGACATACTCGCCCCGGCAGTCCCTGCAGCGCGCCAGCCGCAGCATGCCGCGCTCATAGAAGCGCACCAGCGTCCAGGCGCGGGTAAAGCTCAGCTGCGAGGCCTCGCCGGTGGCGCACAGCTGTTCGCGGTACATGCGGTAGCTGGACAAGACCGCGCGGATTCCGTCCAGGATGCCGCGGCTGGTCATGAAGCGGTAGGCGCCAAGCAGCATCGAGGCATGGGCATTCGGGCGCCAGGAGACAAACCAGTCCGTGGAGAACGGCAGCATGCCCTTGGGCGGCGACACGCCGCACAGTTCCTTGTACAGCCGGATCAGGCGCACGCGTGGCAGCGACACTTCGGACTCCAGCACCTGCAGGCGGGCGCCCAGGCCGATCATCTCGATCGCCAGGCGGATCTGCTCAACATCCTGCAGCATGCTCTTGCCGCCAAGCGGGGTCCTGGCGCGCGGAACCGGGGCCGGTGAGCCGGCCACAGCCGTGCCGGCGATATCGTGTACATCCATTGGTCTCCTCCTGGAGATATATCGGAAATGGGCGCGGGCAAAGTGCCGGTTGCTGATCCGGCTTGCCCGGGCCTGTCACCGATAATCATGACCCGGCGTGTCACCGTGCGCGGCACGGTTTCTCTCGGGTCCGGGGCTCAGGTTTCTCGTAGTCGAGGAGGATTTTTGGATCGATCGGGGCGTTATAACCATGACATGCATCAACAATCATATTTCCGCGATTATTGTGTGTCAGGTACGGCGCCTGGATTTGACCGTCCTTATCCTGGTGTAGGAGAAGTGCCCGCACGCTATCGGACTGACGCCGATTTCATTGGCAGGCCCATGGACTACGCTGCAAGAAGACCAACGACGGAGCGATCCATGGCTGCGAACTTCCTGATCAGGCAGACGGCGCAAGGCTGGGAACTGGCGGTCGAAAGTGCCCGCAAGGGCCTGGTGCACTGCGAGGATCGCGAAATCGCCGTCAGTATCGGCATGGCTGCGGCCAGGCGGCGTGGCGTCGCGCTGATCGTGCAGGAGGAAGAGGGCGGCAATAACACCCCGAGCGGCATCACACCACTGGCTGCCTGAACGGGCCCGCCCCGCCCGATTGCGCGGTACGGCACCTGGCGTGCCATCAGAACACCCCAAGCCCCAATCCCGCTGCCAACCCCTCACCCAACTCCCCGCAACGCGCCAGGTCCCCGGCTTCGATCTGCTTGGGCGCAAGGATGCGCTCCGGTGTCTGCGCATGCGTACAGACGATCAGCCCCGGCGCCACGGCGTTGAGCCGCCAGCCAGTGGCGATGCGCTCGATCTGGCGCAGCGCATTCTGGCCATCGCTGCCGGCGCAGATCATGGTGGCGTAGGGGCGGCCGTTGATGCGGTCCAGCGCGGCGTAATAGCAGCGGTCGAAGAAGTCCTTCATCATCCCTGCCATGGCGGCCAGGTTCTCCGGCGTGGCGAAGAGATAGCCGTCGGCGGCAAGGACATCGTCCGGGCCGGCCTCGGCAGCGGTCTTGAGCACGACCTTGACGCCGGGCTGCTGGCGGGCCGCGCCAGCGGCGGCCTCGGCCATCTGCCGGGTGCCTCCGGTCATGGTGTGATAGACGATCAGCAGCGTTTTCATGCTTGCGTGTGGGCTGTGTGCCGTACGTTGAAGACTGTATCACGCAGGCCGGCGACGACACTTATCGTAGAATCCGGGGCAGCCATCCTGCGCGCCCGGCGCACGTGCCACCCCTTCATGCCGAAAGCCAAAGCCCCCGCCCTTGACCGCTCCGCCAGCGAGCAGGCCATCCAGTTGCTGGATGCCGCCACCGATCATGTTCTCGCCAATGGCTTGGGCGATCTGTCTTTGCGCAGCGTGGCGGACGCGCTCGGCACGAGCCACCGCATGCTGATCTACTACTTCGGCTCCGGGGATGGCTTCTGGCAGGCACTGTTGCATCGCATCCGCCATGCCGAGCAGGCTGCCCGCGAGCGCATGATGGTGGAAGGCATGGCTCCCGAAGCCGCGATGGAGGCGGCGTGGGAGCGCTATTCCGCCCCAGGCTACCTGCCGATCATGCAGCTGATGTTCGAGATCTACGGCAAGGCCATCCGCGACCGCGAGCGCTTCAGCGGCTTTCTGGAGGACGTCGTCGGCAGCTGGACAACCACGCTGGCGGCACGCCTGCAGCGCGACCTCGGTCTTGGCGCTGCCGAGGCCGGGCTGCGCGCGCGGGTGGAACTTGCCACCATGCGCGGGCTGCTGCTGGACCTGGTCACCACGGGTGACCGCAAGGGCACGACGGCCGCGCTGAAGTACTTCGCCGCCAGGATGGCGGCGCTTCCCTAAACCGGCAAGGAACGGCTTTTTTCCCCGGAAATCCGCGTAAACCCCGATTTTTTCCATTCGTGTACCACATGGTACATTGCATCCCACGCCTTGCGGACGAGGCGAATCGTGGCAAACCAACAGGGTGCAATATGGATCGGCGACAACTACTGGCCTGGGTGGCCGGGACTGCGGTGGCGATGGCGCTGCCAGGGATCGGGCAGGCGCAAACCTTCCCTTCGAAGCCAGTGCGGCTGGTGGTGCCGCAGGCCGGCGGCACCGGCAATGATGTGCTGGCGCGCGCGCTTGCGGAAAAGCTCAGTCGTGCCTGGAACCAGCCGGTGGTGGTGGAGAACAAGCCCGGGGCCAACGGGACGCTGGCGATCAGCTATGTGATCGGGCAGCCCGCCGATGGCTACACGCTGTTCTTCGCCGGCGTTTCCAACCTGAGCTTCAATCCCTTCCTGTATCCGAAGCTGCCCTATAACCCGGGTCGGGACCTGACTGGCGTGGCGATGCTCGCCAACTCGCCCTTTGTCTTTGTCGCGGCGCCGTCGCTCAAGGCCGATACGTTCCAGGATTTCGTGCGGATGGCCAAGGCTCGCCCCGGCGAGATCAGCTTCGCGTCGGGCGGCATCGGCAACTCCACCCACCTGGCGATGGAACTGGTCGCGCAACGCACCGGAGTCCGGCTGCAGCACGTGCCGTTCAATGGCAGCGGCGGCTCGACCAGCCTGATGAACGGGCAGACCCCGGTGATGATGAATGTGCTCGCGGGCGTGCAGCCTTACATCGCCGGCAAGAAGCTGATACCGCTGGCGGTCACCGGCGACAAGCGGCAGCCAGCCTTGCCCGCGGTGCCCACCTTCAAGGAGCTTGGCTATGACGTGCAGGTACCCGGGTGGTACGCGATCGTGGCCCGCGCAGGCACGCCCGCAGGCGTCATCCGCAAGGTCAATGCCGACATCAACCAGATCCTGGACGACCCGCAATTCCAGGGGAAGCTTGCCTTCCAGTTCCTGGATGCAATCAAGGGGCCGCCGACCGAGGTGGAGCGCTACATGAAGCGCGACGCCGATACCTGGGGCCCGATCATCCGCAACCTTGCCATTTCTCTCTGAGGACCGCTGCCATGGCACATCTCACCAAGGTCGTGCACGACTATCGCCTGGCGGCGATGCACAGGCTGATGGACAAGCTGCGCGTCGACGCGCTGGTGTTCGGCACGCCTGACTTCTTCCAGTACGCCACCAATTTCCAGCTCGATGTCTGGCCGTGGGAGCGCCCGGTGTTCGTGGTGGTGCCGCGCAATGGCGACACCTTCGCGGTCATGAACGAGCTGTCGACCAACCATATGCGCTTTGCGACGGAGAAGGGCACGGTCTGGCTTGCCGATGTCACCTACTACGCCGAGCATCCCCGTGTCTCGAACCGCCTGCCGCTGCCGGCGCAGCTGCCGGAAGTGGTTGCTGCGCTGCTGGGTGCCAGGGGGCTCGGCATGTCGCGGATTGCGGTCGACGTCCAGCATCCGATCCTGGCCGGTGCGCAGCGCTACCTGCCTGAACTCACGCTGCGGCCCGCCATGGCGGAGATGCGCAGCCTGCGCTGGGTCAAGCATGCGGAGGAGCTGCAGGTCATGCGCGAGCTAGGTGCGCTGACGGACTGGGTGCAGGATCGCTACCGCGAGAACTTCCGGCCAGGGCGGCTGGTGCAGGAGCTTGACCACGCCATGGCGGCGCTGATGTCGGAGGAGGCGGCGCGGCGCTTTCCGGGGGAGGACTTCGACATCCTCAAATGCTGGACACTGACCGGGCCGGCTTCGGCATCGCCGCATGGCGATGGCGCCGGATGCGGCGCACGGATTTCCGCCGGCGACACCATCGTCAACCTGGTGCTGCCGCGCCTGAACGGGCTTTATGTCGAGAACGAGCGCACCTGGTTTTGCGGCCGGCCCGGCGACGAGCAGGCGCGGCTCTACCAGGTTGCGGCAAAGGCCACCGACGCCGCCGTTGCCGCGGCGGTGGTGGGCAAGCGCGTCTGCGACATGGATGCGGCCGCGCAGGCTGTGATCGAGCAGGCCGGCTGCGGGGACTACGTGTTCCATCGCACCGGCCACGCGGTCGGGCTGATGCTGCACGAATACCCGGAGGACATGGCATTCAATACCCGCCCGCTGCTTGCGGGAGAGGTGTATTCGGCGGAGCCGGGCCTCTATGTCTACGGCCTGGGCGGCTTCCGGCTGGACGATACCGTGGTGGTTGGCGACCAGCCGGAAGTCATCATCAAGACGCCGAAGACGCTGGAATACGCCACCGTGGACTAGGCGCCTGCCGCGTAGCTCAGTCGAGCGTCACCCCCGTATCCGCCGTCAGCTTGAGCACCACCGGCAGGTACGCCTTGTACGCCGCCTCCGCCTGTGCCGGCGTATTGCCGAGCGGTTCCGCGCCCATGTCCACGATGCGCCGCTGCATGTCGGCGCTGGCGACCAGGCTGGCGGTCTCGCGGCCCAGGCGGTCGATGATGTCCTGCGGTGTCTTCGCGGGCGCCATCAGCGTGATCGGGCCGGTCAGCCGGAACGGTTCGTCGGCGTAGCCGGCCTCGGCGAAGGTCGGCACGTCTGGCAGGCCCTGTGCGCGGCGCGTGCCGGTGACCGCGAGGGGTCGCAGCTTGCCGGTGGCGAAGTGTTGCTTGAGCGCGGTCACGGAGCCCACCGTCACGTTGACCTGGCCGGCGAGCAGGTCGGTCACCATCGGCCCTTCGCCGCGGTAGGGCACATGCAGCATGTCAGCCTGGTACTGCCTGGCGAGGTAGGTCTGGATCGTATGCGGCTGCGTGCCCGCGCCCCACGACCCCATGCGCAGCTTGCCCGGCGATGCCTTGGCATAGGCCAGCAGTTCGGCAACGGTCCTGGCCGGCACGCTGCTGTTGACCGCCAGCACGGTGCGCGCGGTGGCGATGTCGGAGATCGGGCGCAGCTCAGTGCGCGGATCGTAGGGCAGCTTCTTGTACAGCGCCAGGTTGGACGTGATCGGGCCGGGAATGGTCATCAGCAGCGTATAGCCGTCAGGCGCCGACTTGGCGACGTAGTCGGTGCCGATGATGCCGCCGGCACCGCCCTTGTTCTCCACCACCACCGTCTTGCCGAGCTGGCGCGACAGGCCATCGCCGATGGCGCGCGCCAGCGTGTCGGTCAGCCCGCCCGGCGGGTAGGCGACGATCAGGTGGATGGGCTTGGCCGGGTAGGCGCCCTGTGCGCCGGCCGGGGCGGGCGCGGCGGCCAGGGCCAGCACGGTGAGCAGGGGCAGGGCGGCTTGCAGCAGCGGGCCGCGCAGCAGGGGGGCAGCGGTCATCATGACGGCGTTGTCTCCTTGGGATGAATGGTCACGTATTGCTCTACGTCGAAGGGAAGGTCTCACTCCAGCCTGATGCCGCGCGCCTTGATCAGCTTGCCCCATTTTCCGATCTCCTGGTCGATGAAGGCGGAAAACGCGCTGCCCGGCTCCGGCTGCGGCTCGAGCCCCAGCCCCAGCAGCTTTTTGCGGATCTCGGCATCGGCCAGCACGGCCGATGCCTCGCGGTTCAGGCGCTCGGAGACGGCGGGCGGCGTGCCGGCCGGCGCGACCAGGCCGAACCAGCCGTAGCCGACCATGCCCGGGTAACCCTGCTCGGCAAAGGTGGGCGCATCCGGATAGACCGGCGAACGCTGCTCCGAGGCCACTGCCAGCACGCGCAGCTTGCCGGCCTTGATAAAGGGCAGCGCCGAGGTGATGGCGGTCAGGGTGGCGTCCGCGCGGCCGGCCAGCAGTTCGGTATAGGCGGTGGCGTCGCCGCGGTAATGGACATTCAGCAGCTTGAACTTGCCGACCTGCCCGAATAGCTCGGCGGTCAGGTGCGGGCCGGAGCCTGCGCCCGGGGAGGCCAGCGTCACGCCATCCGGCTTGTCCCGGGCCATGCGCACGAAGTCGGCAACGGTGCGAGCCGGCGAGCTGGCATTGACGATCAGGAAGACCGGGCCCAGCACGCGCGGCCCCACCGGCACGAAGTCCTTGTGGACGTCGTAGCGCTGGGCGATGCCTGCCGCGGTATTGATGGCGAAGGGCGCGGCGGCCCACAGCAGGGTGTAGCCGTCCGGCGCGGCATGGGCCACCTGCTCGGTGGCCAGCCGCGTGCCGGCGCCAGGCTTGTTCTCCACCACCACCTGCTGGCCCAGCTTGTGGCCAAGTGCCTCGGCAAGGATGCGGGCAGAGATGTCATTGGAGCCGCCGGCGCCATATGGCGACACCAGCTTGACCGGCCGCGACGGATAGGTTTGCGCCTGCGCCGGGCTGGCCAGGCACAGCATCGCCAGGCCGGCCGTCAGCACGGCCCGGGCGAAGATTGAGGTCCGATTCATGATGCTTCCTTCATGCGGCGGATGGGTGGATAGCTGAAGCTGCGTTCCAGGTGCGTGGCGCCGGGCACGTAGAGGCGCAACGCTACATAGAACGGCTCAGCGGGGGCCGGCAGCCAGTTGCCGGCGAGGGCGTTCTCCGTAGGTGGCTGCGCGCCCAGCACGATGCGCAGGCTGCCATCGGGCGCCGGGCGCAGGGCCGGCGAGCGGTCGCCCAGCGAGTAGCGCTGCAGAGAGTTCTCGACCAGCATGCAGTCCGATTTACGGTACATGGTCAGCGACCAGAATGCGCCCACCTGGGGTAGTCCTTGCCGGGGAAACACCAGTTCATACTGGTGCCTGCCGTCCAGCGGCAAGCCGTCGCCATCGCAATCGGCCATCAGGTACATGGCTTCCTCAACGCCCAGCGCACCGATGTAGTTGCGCGCCACTTCGGCGCGCAGGGCGTAGTGGGTGCCGAACGAGGTGCGGATTTCCACCGGCAGGAACCAGCCGCCGCCCAGCGCGGAGGCCCTGGGCGCGGCCAGTTCCGCGTCGACCTGCGTCAGCGCGGTGGCCAGTGCCGCGCGCTGCTCTTCGGTCAGCGGCGCATTGCTGCCGATGCCGGCCCGGGCAAAGCTGCGGACCAGTTCCGCTTCGGCGGCGGGTGGCGCGTTCTCGCGCAGCATGCGGGTGACGACGGCGGCGTAGCGGTCGGGATCGGCCGGCCGCTCGGCGGCTTGCATGCCCGCATCGAATACGGTTGCTGCGCTGGTGCCGTCTGGCCGGCGCAGGCGGATGCCGTCCTGCAAGGCATGTGCACCCGGCAAATCGGCTTCGCCATCGGCCAGGATGCGGCCGATGATCCAGGCCGCGTTGGTGGGGCAGGGCAGCGGCGTTGCGCCGGCTGGCACCTCGCCCCGCCAGGCTGGCCCATGCAGCAGCCAGGTGCCGCCTTGCGTGCCGGTGGTGCGGGTGCCGATATAGCCGAACGGGTTGGTATAGGCGTCGAGCAGGCCTAGCACGTAGTAGCGGCCGTGGCAGTCGGGCACGTCGAGCAGCAGCGGGCCGCCGGACAGGTCGAGCCACGCATTGGTGTAGAGCGTGTCGTTGTTCGGCGTGACGACCTGCCGGTGCTGCGGGCCGAGCAGCGCGCGCACGTGCGTGACGGTGTTGATCCAGCGCTGCGTGGAATCGGGCCCGTCGCCGGCGAAGACCCCGGCGCCATCGCGCCGCGGGCAGGTGGCGGCGCGCATGCGCGCCATCTCGTACAGCGGCAGCGTGTAGCGCACCGCGTCGCACGCCAGCGTGCCGAGCAGGTTGTCGTGGTGTTCCATGGCGCGCTCCATCAGGCAACGCGCCGCAAGGGCGGGATCGCGTAGCCGCCGGCCATGAAGCCATCGGTCGGGTGGTAGAGCCGCAGGATCAGGTAGAACGGGCCGTCCGGTGCCGGCAGCCAGTTGTCCTGCGCCCGCGTGGGGCGCTGGTGCGAGATGGTCAGCGTGAGGCCACCGTCGGCATCGTATTGCAGACCGGGGCTGCGGTCGCCCAGCGCATAGCGCCCGATGGCGTTGTCGGTGAAGAAGCGGTCGGCGCCGTAGAGCGAGACCGACCAGAACGCCTGCGCCGGCGGCAGGTGTCCCGCGGGAAAGTGCAGGGCGTAGGTGTGGCGGCCGTGCAGCGGTTCGCCATCGGCGTCGTAGTCGGCAGCGGCATAGACGGCCTCGTCGGCGCGCAGTGCGCCCAGGCCCTTCATCGCGGTGACCGCGCGCTGCATCCAGTCGTCGCCATAGCGGCCCAGCAGCAGGCTGTAGGTCCAGCTCTTGCGTGCATGGCTGCGGGTGTTGGCTTCGATCAGGGCCATGCCTTCGTGCCAGGCGCGGACCAGGCCCTGTTGCACCGCAGGCCGCAGCGCGCCCACATCGACGGCGTCGCCGGCGCGGATGCCGCATTTGCGCAGCAGCGACAGCAGGCCGGCGGCGGAAGGCTCGGCGGGATACTCGCGCAGGGCGTTGAAGATGTTGGCGAAGAAGTCCAGCGCGGGCTCGCCGCCCTCCTGCCAGTCGCGCACGCAGGCGGGCTGCATCCTGGTGCCGCCGGACAGGCGGAAACCGTTCTCGAAGGCGCTCGCCGCCGGCAGGTCGTCGGCACCGGTCACCAGCACGCGGCCCAGCAGCCAGACCAGTGAGTTGGGGCAGCGCACCACGCGGTCGCCTTCGGCGTGCTGCCCGGGGCCGGCCAGCACGATGTCGGCGCCGGCCGCGGGCACGTTGCGCGGGCCCAGGTTCTCGAAGTTGTTGGTCCAGGCGTCCAGCAACTCCACCACGTAATAGCGGCTGGCATCCGGCAGCGCCGGCACGTGCAGCGTGACCGGGCCGTCGGCCAGGTTGGCCCAGGCGCAGAAGTAGAGCAGGTCATTGGCCGGGGTGACGATGTCGCGGTCCTTGTGCGTCCACTGGTGGGTGCTGGCCGACAGCACGTTGACGGGGGCACGGCCGTAGCCCGTGGCCTGCGCTACTGAGGTCTGCAGCCGGCAGGTGCGCAGGCTTTCAAACAGCGGATAGGTGGCGAGCACCAGCGGCAACGCCGCCGCGGCGGTGAGGGCTTCCTGGGGCGTGTCGATGGGTGCGCCGGCAAGGAAGGGCGCAGCGGGTTGGTTCATGGCGTTGTCTCCGTCGGGTTTTGCTTTACTCGTTGATGCCGTCCCCGGCATGCAGCGTGACCACGGCATCGGCCGCGACCACGCCCTGGGCGGTGACGATCAGCGGATTGATCTCCAGCGTGTCCAGCCGCGGCCCGAGTGCGGCGGCGGCCTGCGACACGCGCACCAGCACTTCGGCCACGGCATCGGCGTCGACTGCGGGATGGCCGCGATGGCCGCACAGCAGCGCTTCGGCACGGCTTGCGCGCAGCATGGTGCAGGCGCGGGCATGGGTCAGCGGGGCCAGGCCGAACGCGGTCTGCCGGAAGATCTCAACTGCCGTGCCGCCGATGCCGGCCAGCGCTACCAGCCCGAAGACCGGGTCACGCCGCACGCCCACCATCAGTTCGCCCCAGCCGCGCACCATGCCGGCGACCAGCGCGCCGTCGAAGCGCGCCGGGCTGCCGTGGTTGGTAGCGGCGGCCTGCACCTGCGCAAACGCCGCACGCACCGCCTGCGCATCGGCCACGTTCAGCACCACGCCGCCTACGTCGCTCTTGTGCAGGATGTCGGGCGAACACAGCTTGACGGCAACCGGGTAGCCGATGCCTTCGGCGATGCGCACGGCCTCGTCGGCATCGCGCGCCAGTCCGTGGGGTGCGGTGGGGATGCCGCAGGCGTTGAGCCACTGCATGGCATCGAACTCGGACAGCGACGTGGTGTCGCGCGGGAGGTCCGGCGCAGCCAGGGCCGCGGCAGCTACGGCGGGCTTCGCTTGTGCTGCCGCTGCCTGCGCGGCGGCGCGGGCCAGCACGGCCACGGCCTGCACCGCGTGGGCGGGTTCGCGGAAGACCAGCGCGCCGCGCGCTTCGAGCCAGCGGCGCTTTTCGTCATCGACCAGCCCGCTGAACAGCAGCGGCGCCGCGGTGCCGCTGCGGTGCAGGGTCTCGACAGCTTCCTGCAGGCCAGGCCAGATGCGCGGCGCACCAACGCCGCCCGCCAGGAAGGCGACGACACTGCCGTAGTCGGGGCTTTGCGCCGCGGCGGCAATCGCGTCCAGCAGCACTTCCGGCTGCGCCACGATCTGCCCGGTGACATCGATGGGATTGGCCGTGCTGGCAAAGGGGATGGCGCTGCGCAGCGCCGTGGCCGCGGCTTCCGGCATGGGCGGCAGGGGCAGGTCCAGCGCCTCGGCCTGGTCGGCCATCATGATGCCGACGCCGCCCGAAACCGTGACCAATGCGACCGGCGTGACGGCGCTTTCCGGCTCTTTCGCCGAGGGCTGCCAGCGCGTCGGCCGGCGCCCGCGCGAGAGCACGTAGCCCAGCCGGAAGAAGTCATCCAGCGTATGGGCGCGGAATACGCCGTACTCGTCGAAGACCGCCTGGTAGACGGCGTCCTCGCCGGCCAGGCTGGCCGTGTGCGATTGCGCGGAGCGGGCCCCGGCCTCGGTGGTGCCGACCTTGGTCACCACCACCGGCTTGCCCGCGGCACGCGCCGCCGCCAGCGCGCGGCGCAGGCGGGTGCCGTCGCGGCAGCCTTCCAGGTAGGCCAGGATCACGCGGGTGGCGTCGTCGTGCGCCAGCCATTCGATCACGTCGGCCACGTGCAGGCCGGCTTCGTTGCCGGTGGTGACCCAGTGGCTCAGCCCCAGCGATGCCTCGCGCGCCAGCCCAAAGGCATAGGCGCCGAAGGCGCCGCTCTGGCTGACCAGCCCGACATCGCCCAGCGGCGGCAGCCCGCTCAGCGGCATCGGCGAGAAGGTGGCAAAGACGCGCTCGCGCAGGTTCATCGCGCCCAGGCAGTTGGGCCCCAGCAGCGTGATGCCGTGCGCTTGCGCCAGGGCCGCCAGCTCCGCCTGCATGGCGATGCCGTCGCCGCCGGTTTCAGCAAAGCCCGAAGTGAAGAACACCGCGGCGCGCGTGTCGTTGCGCGCCAGCTGGCGCATGGCGTTCAGGCTGGCACTGACCGGCAGCGCCACGATGGCGAGGTCGGCCGGTGTGTCCAGCGCATCCAGCGAGGGCACCGCAGCCAGCCCCTGTACTTCACGCGCCGTGGCATGCACGGGAATGATGCGGCCGGCGTAGCCCAGTTCGCTCAGCAGCCGCACCGGCATGCCGCCCACCTTGTCGGGCTGGGTGGAGGCGCCGATCACGGCGATGGTGCGCGGCTGCAACAGGGCGCAGAGGTCTGGCATCGCTTGTCTCCGTATGCCTGCGCCATGACTTCCAAGACGGCGCAGCGAATCTTGTCATTGGTGTGTCCGAGCATGTTGTCATGACATGTTATGATGAGTCAATGTTGTTATGATAAGTAGAAGCCCGCATCGGACATGCCGTGAACACCATCAATCTCGTGACAACAAGCTCCCTGCCTCGCTTCAAGCAGATCGAAGGCGCGCTGCGCCAGCGCATCATCAACAACGAATGGACTCCGGGCATCAAGCTGCCGTCCGAGTCTGAGCTGATGGCTGAATTCGGCGTCAGCCGCATCACCGTGCGCCAGTCGCTGGCATCGCTGCTCGCCGAAGGGCTGATCGAGACGGTGCACGGCAAGGGCAGCTTTGTCAGCCGTCCGGCGGGGCAGGCGGACCTGGGGCCGTTGACTGGCTTTTTCGACTACATGCGCGCGCGCGGGCACGAAGCGCACGGCAAGCTGCTGTCGACGCGGCTGATCGCGGCGCCGGCCATCGCCACCGATGCGCTGCGCCTGCCGCCGGGAACCAGGCTGCTGTGCGTGACCATGCTCAAGTCAGTGGCCGGCGCGCCGGTGGCGGTCGGCATGACGATGGCGCCCGAACCCCTGATGCGCGCGATCCTGGAGCACGATCTGGAAAACCACGATGCCCTGATGATCGTGGAAGCCCGCCTGGGTTATCGCCTCAAGTACCTGCATACGGAGAGCGCAGCAATCCCTGCCAATGCCGAAACCGCGCGCCGGCTCAAGGTGGCGCCGGGCGAGCCGCTGCTGCGCATCCGGTTCACGCCGCACGACATCGACGACAAGCCGCTGGCTTACTCCGAATTCATGTTTCGTGGCGACAAGTTCACCTACAAGGCCTGCGTGCGGCGCTAGCGCCGCCTGGCAGTGGCGCCGGGGGAACTTTTGTGCCGGTGCCGTGGCCTGAACGGCATCGGCGCTGGCGTTAGAATGTGGCGCCCAGTTCTGCCCCAGCCCAGGAGTCCAAGATGCTTTCGCCGCTTTTCCCGCGTTCCCTGTCCACCGCGCTGGTGATGGCGTTGTCGGTCACGTGCGCGTCGGCGGCGCTGGCCGCCGGGCAGGATGAAGCGCCAAAGCCGCGCGGCAAGGACGAGGCCCCGGAGGCCCCGGTCGCCTGCATGAAGGCGGTCAAGGCAGCGCTGCCCAATCCCGCCAGCTTCAAGTGGGTCGGCGGCAAGACCCGCAAGGTGGCCGAAGACGCCTACAGCGTGGTGGCCGACGTCGAATACCTGGCGCAGGACGGCGCCGTGCGCAAGGCCAAGGTCCAGTGCGACGTGCTGCGCGCCCCGGGCAACCAGTTCGTGGTGCCCAAGGTCAGGCTGCCGCAGCACTAGGGCCTGCCTGGCACTAGCCGGCCGGCATCCGCTCGAATGCCTGCAACGAAGAATCGATGGCGTCCCACGCTGGCCCGCGCACGCTGTAGGTGAGTACCTGCGGCATGAAGCGGTCCGGGTCGTCCAGGCTGCCCGCGTGGACCGCGATCAGCTCCGGCATCGCGGCAAAGCGCAGGAAGACCGGCGTGCCGCACGCCGGGCAGAAGGCGTGGACCTTCACGTTGCCGCTGTCGCCCGCGACCTCCCAGTGCGTCGCCTCGCCGGTGATGGTCATCTCGGCGCGCGCGGGAAAAGTCAGGTAGGAGCCATGCCCGGTGCCGCTGCGCCGCTGGCAGTCGCGGCACTGGCAGTGGTTCTGGAAGACGGGCGCGTGCCTGGTTGCGTAGCGAATCGCGCCGCACGCGCATCCGCCGGTGTAGGGCTGGGTCATGAGCAACTCCCGGTTCAGGCCGCCTTCGGCTTGGCGAAGACATCGATGCCTTGCCCGGTTTCCAGCAGGGATTTCAGGCTGGAAAGGACGATCGGCCAGCCCTGCTTGACGCCCTTGGCCATCCCGCTGCCGGCCTCCAGTTCGTCGTGGGTGACGGTCAGCCGGACCATCTCCTCGTATGCCTCGATGTCGAAGCTCACGCGGCTGTAGCTGGCAGGATCGGCGGCCTGCGAGGGGCTCGCCCACGTGATGACCAGGCGCGCCGGCGGCGCGGCCTCGACGA
Organism: Cupriavidus sp. FW305-46; assembly: GCF_058787075.1. Classification (NCBI taxonomy): domain Bacteria; kingdom Pseudomonadati; phylum Pseudomonadota; class Betaproteobacteria; order Burkholderiales; family Burkholderiaceae; genus Cupriavidus; species Cupriavidus sp. FW305-46. The sequence continues at coordinate 17,863 of NZ_JBYSZI010000002.1, read as the reverse complement.
CCTTGCCGACCACCTGGACCAGGCGCTGCTCGTTGGCGCGCACGTGCTCCCAGGCCGATCCGGGCTTCCAGTCGGAGACGTTCTCGTGGCCCCAGTAGCGCCGCGCGATCTCCGGCTTCGTGATGGCCTCGAACACCTTTTCCGGCGTCGAGCGGATGTAGGTCACATAAACGAAGCTGGTTTTCTCCTGGGTCATTGCGGATCTCCTTCGAGTTCGTTCTTCAGGTCGTGCAGCAGGCTGAGCCGCTGACGTTCGAATTTCCGCACCCAGCGCTCGTAGACCTCGTGCAGCGGCACCGGGTTGATGAAATGCAGCTTCTCCCGGCCACGCCGGACCGTGCTCACCAGATTGGCCGCCTCGAGGATCCCGATGTGCTGGGTGGCCGATTGCCGCGCCATGTTCAGGTGCTCGCAGAGCTCGCCCAGCGTCTGCCCGTTCCTCTCGTACAGCAGGTCGAGCAGCTTTCTGCGTGTCGGGTCGCCCAGCGCCTTGAAAACCTTGTCAGCGTCCATCCGGTCCGTTGTGTTTGTGCGTGAGGGGAGTATATGCAGGTAAATACCTGCATGTCAATCAGCGCATCGCTCTGCGTGCGGCGCGGTTGTTGGCTTGAAGCGATGCGGTGGCAGGCCAACGCAGCGCAGTAGATCGCAGACAAAAGTGGACGCCGTCCATTTCATTTGCTAGGCTATGTGTACGGCATCCACAAACGTTCGTGGATGCAACCCAAGGAGACCGCGAATGAAGACCGAAGCGCAGAAGGAGCACCGCTGGCTGCAACGGCTGGTGGGCAACTGGATCGCCGAAGGCGAGGCATCGATGGGGCCGGACCAGCCAGTGCAGAAGTGGGAGATCCCCGAGCGCGTGAGCAGCGTCGGCGACGTCTGGGTCCAGTGCGTGACGCAGGGGGACATGCCCGGCTGCGGCCCGTCCACCACGGTCATGACGCTGGGCTACGATCCTGCCCGCAAGCATTTCGTCGGGACCTTCATCGGCTCGATGATGACCCACCTGTGGATCTATGAAGGCGACCTCGATACCGGCGGCCAGCAACTGACGCTGCGTGCCGAGGGGCCGGATTGCTCCGGCAATGGCCGCATGGCCCAGTACCGCGACGTGATCACCTTCACCGACGACGACCACCGCACGCTGACGTCCTACATGCTGGGCGAGAACGGCGAGTGGACCCAGTTCATGAACGCCGGCTATCGCCGCCAGTGCTAGGCCTGGCGGCGCAGTGCCGCCAGCCGTGCCAGCCGGCCGCGCGGGCCGGGCGGATCGTCGTGCGGGTGCGCGGCGCCGCCCCCGGCATGGCGCCGGCGGCGCAGCACCAGCAGCAGCGACGCCGGCACCAGCAGCACCAGCGCCAGCAAGGCGAACGTGAACAGGCCCGGATCGCGCGCCGCGGCGGCGACCCGGTTCACCAGGCAGGCAGCGACCACGATGCCGGGCAGCATGCCCAGCGCGGTGCCGACCAGGCAGTCGCGCAGGCTGATGCGCGATGCGCCGATCACCAGGTTGACCAGCGCGAACGGTGCAATCGGTACCAGCCGCAGCACCACCATTGCCACCACCCCGTGTTTGCCCAGCTGGTGGCTGACCCGGTTCAGCCGCCTGCCGCCAAAGCGGCGCACGGCATTGCGCCCCAGCAAGCGGCCGGCCAGGTAGCCTGCGACGGTGCTCAGCACGGTGCCGCACAGCGCCAGCGCGGCGCCGTAGAGCGGGCCGAATATGACCACGGTCAGCAGGATCAGCAGCGTCACCGGCAGCATTGTCACCGCGCCGGCCAGGTAGACGCCCATCATCGCCAGCGGTGCCAGCGGCATCTCGTCCAGCTGCTCGACCACGCCGAGCAGTGCGCGGAAGTCCGCCCATTCGCGCAGCGGCGTATGGCGCCACGCAAATGCCAGCCCCGCCAGCAGCAGCGCCAGCACCACCATCATCCCGACGCGCCCGAGCACGCGCGGGCGTGCCTCATGGCTGACGAACTCGGCCAGCACCTGGTCGCTGTCGATCGGCTCGATCGGGTCCAGCAGGTTGGCCGCCGGCGAAGCGGCATCGACATCGTCCGGCAACGGCGGCTCGTAGGCTTCCAGCGAGCGCCCGTCCGCGCGCTGCAGGTTGCGGATGGCCGCAAGCACGCTGCGGGTGGCGGCGACCTCGGCCTGGAAGGCTTCGGGTGCCACGTCCAGGTGCTCGCCCAGCAGCCGTGCGCGCATGGCTGCAATGGCCGCCTGCACGCGCGGGTCGCCGCCCGACATCACCACGACATTGCACTCGGTATCCAGCCCCAGCGAGCGGTTGCTGAGGTTGGACGAGCCGATGGTGATGAGGTCGTCGTCGATCACCGTGACCTTGCTATGCACATTCACGCATTCGGGCATCAGGCCCGGAATCGACGGGCAGTACAGGCAGAAGCGTTCGTGCGTGTCGGCTGCGCGCAGGCGGCGGTACAGGCGCGCGCGCAGCACGCCCATGCTGTGCGCTTCCAGCCAGCCGCTCTCGTTGCGTCTCGACACTAGCACGATATCGGGGCCGTCCTCGTGCCCCAGCCGTGCCTCCAGCGCCTTGGCGATCTCGCGCGAGCTGAAGTACTGGTTCTCCATGTAGATGCTGTGCCGGGCCGAGGCGATGGCATCGTGCAGCAGCATGCGGATCTCGCTGACACCGGGCTCGTCCTCGCACATGGGCATGGTGCGGGCGATGGCGACGCGCACGTCGGTCAGCTCCGGCGCCAGCCCTGGCGGCCACGGGTCTGACGAGGTGGCCGCAACCGGGCGCGGCTCGCTGCCGCTGGCGCGCAGCCAGCGCGCCGCGCACAGGGAGCCCAGCGCCGCCGCGGCGGGGCCGTCGAGCGCGCACTGCACGTCATGGAAGGGCGGGTAGGGCTTGCCTTCGGCCATGCGCAGCGGCGCGCCGGGGGCATGGTGGTTGTCGTCCCAGCGGCGCAGCGTCAGGTCCAGCCCGCCGACAAAGGCGAGCTTGTTGTCGATCACCACCACCTTCTGGTGGTGCGAGGCGCCGGGGGGATGGTTGCCGTCAAGCCGGAACGACAGGTGCCGGTGCGCCTGCCAGTGCGCGCTGGCCGACGGCAGCCACTCGCGCTCCATCGCCATCACCATGGCGTAGTCCCAGCTGAGGATATAGATGCGCAGTTCGGGGCGCTGGTCCGCCAGCGCGCACAGGAAGTCGCGCAGGCCCGCTGGCAGGCCGTCCTGTGCGCCCTGTGGCACCAGTTCCATGCGGCTGTCGATATCCCAGCCCAGGATGAAGATGGTGTGCTCGGCGCGCGGCAGCGCTTCGCGCAACGCGCGGAAGTAGGCGTCGGCGTCGACCAGCATGGCAAAGCGCTGGCAGGGCTCGACGCGCCAGCAGTTGCGCCCCGGCTCCGGCGTAAAGGCGGCCGGGGCCTGGCGATCATGCGGAGGGCCAGTGGCGGGAGACGCGGTGGTGCCGGGCGGGTTGCGTTGCCTCATGTCGCACGCTTCGGGGAGGTTCAGCCAGAAACGTCGCGCAAGTTCCGTACCGGTGCGGCAAGTGGGCTGGCCCAGGCGTGCAGGCGGTGCCCCGGGGGACAAGGGCGAGCCGTGGGCGGCTCAGGCGCGTGTGCGCTTTACCTGCCTTTGTAAGAACGGCATGCCGGCGCGGGCGGGTCGGAAGACCCCGGCATGCGGCGAAGACGCTACGACGGATGGCCGCGCCGCAGCGCCGTGGGGCGCGCAATGCCCCAGACATCCAGCAGCGGCTCGAAATGCGGTTTGCTTTCGCGCGGTGCCGGTGCCACGCGGCGCGGCGGCGGCAAGGGCCGGCCGGTCAGCACTAGCGGGGTATCGGCCTCTGCCGGCGATTCAGGCTCGCCGGCGTAGGCCACTACGCCCATCTGGCGGGCGGACTTCAGCGCGCGCGTCAGTTCCGCGGCGTTAAGGCGGCTGGCGGCGGCAAGCTGGTGCCGGGGCATGGGCCCCTTGGCACGCAGGCTGGAAATCAACGCCATCACGCATTCCCGGGTGGTTCGATTCATTTCGCTGCGTCAGGAAAAAGGGTACAGCGGTGGGCTCGCCAATCGAGCCCGCCGCGTACGGTACCCATTCTTTCGCAGGGGTCATATCCTTGCCAACCGGATATGACACTTGTTCACATTTCCTAGCGCAGAGAGAGGAATCGTCCCTAGGTTAATGCCGCGTTTCCGGGTCGCCGGTCGGAAATCTGCGATCCGCGCGGTCGCGCGGGGTCAGCATCGTGCCATGCCGGCGCCACTTGCGTGCGTGCCTGGCATGGATGTCTTCGGCAAGTTCGTGCAGCTCGGCAACCCTGGCGTCGATCGGGTCGGGATAGATGTCCAGCGGGCGGTACCTGAGGAACAGGCGCATGGGGGTCTCGGTTGGTCCTGGATAATGGCGTGCTGCCTTGGTTCCAGTATCGGTGACAGACCCGTAGCTTTCACGAGCGCAGGCGTAACACATTGATTTCACTCAATGTGTTTCCCGCAATGGATTGTTGTGGCCCGCGTTCGCCGCGGGCCCGGGGGATACAGGGGGAACCGGCCGTTGACGGTGGCCGGGGTGGTCAGAAGCCGATGCGGGCGGTGCCGCGTGCGTCCCGGCAATAGATCTTGCGTTCGCGCACCAGGCCATCGCGGCCGTGGATGCACAACGGCAGGCCATCCTCGCGCGCGCGCATCCAGCCGGCCGCGATCGCAGCTTCCTGGGTCGGGAAATGCAGCGCGGTGTCGTCACCACCGTTCTCCAGGCCTTCGATGGTGAGTGCCCATCCGCCGTCGCCGGCGTATTCGGCGTTGTCGGTTGCGGCGGGAAGCACGTGGATGCTGCGTGACGTCATGGTGTTCTCCGGAGGGCGTGGGCTGACTCTTGATTTTTAAGCGACGGCGCCGCCGCGGGTATCCGTCGATGTCCTACAAGCGCACGCGGTGACCGCCGGTCGCGCCGTCGGCTGACATCCCGGTAGGACGAAAGCCGACTTTTTGCGCTGCGGTGCGTTGCTACGATCCAATTGCCGGTCGGGCAAGCGGCTGCCCGGTCCCAAGCCATTCCGATCCACTCCATCCTGGCGGCGCATGCCGCATCCACACGAAGCAAGGAGATCGTCATGAGAAAGCTATTTGCACTGTTTGCCCTCGCTGGCGTGATGCTGGTCACGGGTTGCAACACCATGGCCGGCGCAGGCAAGGATATCGAGCGCGGCGGCGAGAAGGTACAAGGCGCGGCGGAAAGCACCAAGCAGAAGATGTAAGTCCCGCTGCCTGCCGCCCTGGCATTGCTACAGCGTCTGGTGACGCGGGCCGTTGTCTTTGCCACGGCGAATTCAATGTGCGGCCGCCGCCGGGGCCTGCGCCGCATCGAGGTGGTTGCGGCGCCAGCTGGCGGGCGGCAGGCCGAACTCGCGCTTGAACGCGCGGCTGAACGCGGCCTCGGAATCGTAGCCGACCGCGCCCGCGACCTCGCTGATGGAACGGTTGCCACTGCGCAGTTCGGCGGCCGCGGAGCGCAGCCGCCAGTGCGCCAGGTACTGCATCGGTGGCTGCCCCAGCAGGTCGGTAAAGCGCTGCGCCAGCGCCGAGCGCGACAGGCCCACGTTGCCCGCCAGCTCATCGACCGTCCACGGGTAGGCCGGCCGCGCGTGCATGCGCGACAGCGCCCGCCCCACATAGCGGTCGCGCAGGGCGGCAAGCCAGCCGCTTTCATTGTCAGGCAGGGTGTCGATGCAGCGCCGCACTGCCTGCACGAACAGCAGCTCTGACAGCTTGGCCAGCACCGTGGCGGTGCCCGCACGCGGTTCCGCCGCTTCAGACGTGGCAAAGGCCAGCGCCGACGCCAGCCATGCCGATTCCAGCCCGCTGCCCAGCCCCACCTTGAACAGCCGCGGCAGCGACGTCAGCAAGGGGTTGCCCATGGTGTCGTCGAACCCCAGGAAGCCGCACACCATGCGCGTGGTCTCGCCGCCGCCGCCGTAGGACACGCGCATGACCTCGCCCGGGCTGTTGCGCAGCATGTCGTACACCAGCGGAGCGGATGGCAGTGGCTGCAGGCGCAGGTCGCTGCCCAGCACGTGCGGCTCGCCCTGCGGCACCACCAGCAGTTCGCCGGTGTCGACGCGCAGGCCCGGGCCGGTGCCGTCGACCAGGCGCGCCCAGCAGACGCCTTCGGTAATCAGGTGGTAGGAGACGACGCGGTCGGCGCGGGGCAGGAAGGCGGCGCGCAATTCAGCATCCGCTTCACTGATCAGGCACCACGGCGACTTGAACTCGCCGTTCAGGAACACGGCGCCGCTGAGCTGCACGGCGCGCAAGAGGTCGGACAAGGCATCCATGGTCACATTCCTCCAGATCCGGTGTTTCGCGCAAGAAAGCCGGACGCCCGATCATACGGGCAAGGGGACCGGGCTCCGATACTAGCACCGTGCCTGGCGCCATACAACGCCGCAGCGCACGTATCAGACTAGCCGGAGACAACACCATGGAAACCCTTTCCGCAGCGGATGCCAGCGCAGGCGCACAGGCCGACTGGCTCGGCCTGGCCGCGACCCTGGGCCGCACCTTCGACGCACGCGCGCCAGAGATCGATGCCAGCGGGCAGTTCGTCAGCGCCAACTACGACGACCTGCGCGCGCACCGCTTCTTTGCCGCGGCCGTGCCGCAGGAACTTGGCGGCGCCGGGCTGTCGCACCAGGAGCTGGGCGCGGTGCTGCGCGAGCTGGGCAAGTACTGCGGATCGACCGCGCTGGCGTTTGCCATGCACACCCACCCGGTGGCCACGGCCGCGTGGCGCTGGCGCAATCAGCAAGCGCCGGTGGAGGGGCTGCTCAAGCGCGTGGCGGGCGAGCAGATGGTGCTGCTGGGCAGCGGCGGTTCGGACTGGCTGCAGGGCAGCGGCAAGGCTACGCGCGTGGATGGCGGCTATCGCGTGGATGCGCGCAAGATCTTCGCCAGCGGCGCGCCGGCGGCGGACCTGTTCATGACCTGCGCCGTCCATGACGATCCGGAGACCGGGCCCACGGTGCTGCATTTCGCGCTGCCGATGAAGTCGCCGGGCGTACGCGTGCTGTCGAACTGGCACACGCTGGGCATGCGCGGCACCGGCTCGCACGATGTGCTGCTGGAAGGCGTGCTGGTTCCGGATACCGCCATTGCCGCCCGCCGCCCGCAAGGCGTGTGGCATCCGATGATGCATACGGTGGCGATGATCGCGCTGCCGCTGATCTATGCGGTCTACGTCGGCGTGGCCGAGGCCGCGCGCGATATCGCGCTGCAGCTGGCGCGCCAGCGGCGCCTGAGCGCGCATGCGGTGGAAGCCGCCGGGCGCCTGTGCAACGAGGCCGATGCCGCGCAGCTGGCGCTGGATGCGATGTTCGCGGCGGCATCGGGGCAGGCGCCGGGCGCGGTCACCACCAACCGCATCATGTGTGCCCGCACGCTGGCCGCGCGCGCGGTGCTGGCAACGGTCGAGGCGGCGATGGACCTGGCCGGCGGCGCGGGCTTCTATCGCGATGCCGGGCTGGAGCGGCGCTTTCGCGATGCGCAGGGCGCGCGCTTCCATCCGCTGCAGGCCGGTGCCCAGCAGGAGTACGCAGGGCGCATGGCACTGGGGCTGGATCTCGACGCGCCGCCCGGCGAGGTGCGGCCTGCCGCGCAATGATCCCCGCCCTGGCGCCGCTGCCGTATGACACGCAAGCCTGCAACGACAGCGGCCAGGACGACCCGGCCCGCGCCATCAGCCACGACGGCGCGGCGCGGCGGGCCTTGCGCGATGCGCTGGGGCAGTTTGCCACGGGCGTCACCATCGTCACGGCCGCGGACGCCGACGGCCAGCCGGTCGGCGTCACGATCAATGCCTTTACCTCGGTGTCGCTCGCACCGCCGTTGCTGTTGTGGTGCCTGGCACGCAGCTCCGGCAGCCTGGCGGCGCTGCGTGCGGCGCCTTGCCACGCGATCAATGTGCTGGGGAGCGGGCAGCAGGCCTTGTGCCGGCGCTTCGCCGCGCGCGGTGCTGACCGCTTCGCGGGCGTCGATTGCCGCCCCGGGCCGTTCGGCACGGTGCTGATCGGCGGCACGCTGGCGTACTTTATCTGCCGGCACCACTCGGTGCGCGTGGTGGGCGACCACGTGATCTTTGTCGTGGAGGTGGTGGCCTATGGATCGACGCCGGGCGCGCCGCTGGTGTTCCACGCAGGCGGGTTTGACGTACCAGCGCCTTAGCCGCGCTTGCCCGCGATCACCAGCGCAATGCCGCCCAGCACCGCGGCAGCGCTCAATGCCAGCCGCAGGCTCAGGGCTTCACCGAGCAGCGCGATGCCGCCTGCCGCCGTAATGACCGGCACGCTCAGTTGCACGGTGGCGGCGGTGGCGGCCTTCAGCTGCGGCACCACGGCATACCAGATGACATAGCCCAGCCCGGAGGTGATGGCGCCGGACAACAGCGCATAGGCCAGCCCAGCGCCGTCCAGTGAACGCTGCGCCTGCATCACCGCACCCAGTGCCAGCGCCATCGGCACCGCGCGCAGGAAATTGCCCGCGGTGGTGGAAGCGGGATCCGCGGCGCGCCTGCCGCGCAGCGAATAAACGCCCCACGCGATGCCGGCCGCGATCATCAGCAGCGAGGACAGCAGCGGCGGCGTGGCCAGCCCCGGCAGCAACAGCCACACCAGCCCGGCCAGCGCCAGGGCCAGGCCAATCCATTGCTGCAAGCGCATGGGCTCGCCGGCATAGAGGCCATAGCCGGTCATGGTGGCCTGCACCGCCGCGAACAGCAGCAGCGCGCCGGTCCCCGCGGTGAGGCGCACATAGGCAAAGGAAAAGGCCGCGGCATAGCAGAACAGCGCAAGCGCGGAGATCCAGTTGCCTTCCACCTGCGGCAGCCGCTGCGCCACGACCGTGCGCACCAACTGGTGCCGCGCCACGACGATGACCCACAGCACCAGCGCCGCCGCGGCGACGCGGGCCAGCGTAAAGCTGGCCGCGTCGATGGTGGTGCCTTTCAGCGCGAGCCGGCACAGCAGTGAATTGCCGGCAAAGGCGAGCATCGCCAGCGCGGTCAGCACCACGGTGTTCGCGCGCGGCATGCGGCGGGGCGGCGGCGGCTGCGTGGTTCAGGCTGCGGGCGGTTCGTCACCGATGGCGAACGAGGACAGGTGCTCGATCGCCCTGACCAGTCCGGAATGATCCCAGCCCGCGCCGCCCAGCCCGCTGCAGACATTGAACAGCTGCTGGCACGACGCCGTGTTGGGCAGGCCCACGCCGAGCTGGCGCGCGGTGGACAGCGCCAGTTCCAGGTCCTTCTGGTGCAGCGCGATGCGGAAGCCCGGGTCGAAGGTGCGCTTGATCATGCGTTCGCCATGCACTTCCAGGATGCGCGAGCTGGCAAAGCCGCCCATCAGCGCCTCGCGCACGCGCGCGGGATCGGCGCCGGCGCGGGCGGCCAGCACCAGCGCTTCGCTGACCGCCTCGATGGTCAGCGCCACGATCACCTGGTTGGCCACCTTGGCCACCTGGCCGTCGCCGGCCTCGCCCACGCGCGTGATGTTCTTGCCCATCAGCTGCAGGATCGGCAGCACGCGGTCGAATACTTCCTGCTTGCCGCCGGCCATGATCGACAGCGTGCCCGCCTTGGCCCCGACCTCGCCGCCGGAGACCGGCGCATCGATATAGTCGGCGCCGAGCGCTTCGATGCAGCGCGCGAACTCGCGCGTGGCGATCGGCGAGATCGAGCTCATGTCGATCACGGTAACGCCGCCTGCCGTGTCGGCAAGGCCGTCAGCGACCCCCTTCTCGCCAAACAGCACCCGCTCCACGTCGGGCGTGTCAGGCAGCATCAGGATGATGGTTTCCGACTGCTTCGCCACCTCCTCGGCGCTGGCGCAGGCATTCACGCCAGCGTCCTGCAGGTCTTGCGGCACGCCGCTGCGCGTATGGGCGAACACGGTATGCCCGCCGTCGACAAGGTGCTGCACCATGGGCTTGCCCATCACGCCAAGTCCGATAAAGCCGATCTTGCTCATGTCAGTGTCCGGTAGTGGTCAGGCGCGAGGCCGGCCGTGCGTCGCGCACGCCGCCGGGTTCATCTCTGATGATAGTCAGTCGCACGCCAGCGCAGACAGCGGCCCCGGCGCAGGCTGCGCGCCGGCGCGCGCGGCCGCCACCCGCGCGGCGGCATCGTCCAGCTGCGCCAGCGTACCGGCGTCAACCGGGACATGGGCGGCGCGGGCGGCGCGCCAGGCCCGTTCGGGCTCGCCCGGCAGGCGGATGCCATCCTGCCCCGGCTGCAGCCGCGACGCCTTCATCCAGTCGGCGAACGCCGCCACTTCATGCCCGAATGACGTGCTGGTGCCCAGGCGTGCGGGATCGAACACGATCGCCAGCATGTTGTTCCAGACCGCATGCTGATGCCGCAGCGTTTCGGGGCGGATGGTGTGGCCGCCGGTGACCGCGGCGCCCAGCAGCTCGCACATCACGGCCAGCACATGGCCCTTGTGTTCGCCAAAAGGCCGCAGCGCGCCTGGCGGCGCGCCGTCGGCGGGGTACATCACGGCAGGGTCGGCGCTGGGCTCGCCATGCGCGTCCAGCAGGCAGCCGGGCGCCACCGGCACGCCCTTGTTGTGGGCCACGCGCACCTTGCCCAGCGCGATCGCGCTGGTGGCGAAGTCCAGCACCAGCGGCGGCTCGCCCGCCACCGGCACGCCGATGGTGAACGGGTTGGTGCCGTAGCGCGCATCGTAGCCGCCGTGCGGCGCCACGATGGGCTTGGACAGCACGTTGACGAAGTGGATCGAGATCATGCCGGCGGCGGTGGCCTGCTCGGCCCAGTGGCCCACGCGCCCCAGGTGGTGCGACTGCCGCAGGCCCATCACGCAGACGCCATGCTCGCGCGCGCGGCCGATGGCCATGTCCATGGCCTGCGCCGTCACCGCCTGGCCCATGCCGCGGTTGCCGTCCAGGCTCAGCATGCTGCCGGCATCGTGCAGCACGCTGACCTGCTGGTTCAGCTGCAGCTCGTCGGCCTGCCAGGCCAGCACATAGCGCGGGATCATGCCGACGCCGTGCGAGTCATGCCCGCTCAGGTTGGCGCCGACCAGGTGGTCGGCCGTCAGGCTCGCCTCTTGCGTGCTGCTGCCCGCGGCAAGCCAGAGATCGGCCACCCACTGGTGCAGGGCGGCGGTAGGGATGCGGTGTTCGCTCATATCGGCCTTGGCTAGGGATGAAAAAAGCCCCGTGCCGTGTGACGGCAACGGGGCTTCATGATACGGCCGGCGCGAGCCCGGTGGCGCCGGCATGGCCGGTGATCGGCTACTGCTTACTGGCGCAGCACAGCTTCGGCAGGTGACTGGCCAAGGATTTCGCGGATACGGGCCAGGTAGGTATCGCCTACTGCGCGGTGCATGCGCGCCGCCTCGGCCGCGAACTGGCGGCGGCTGGGCGGGCGGATGCCCAGGCTGCGGCAGATCGTTGACAGGTAAGGCTTGCGCTGGCCGCCCAGGCGCAGCGCCGCGGTCTGCAGCGCGGCATCGCCGATGCGCCCGCGCAGCCAGGCCAGCACCTGGCGGTCATAGTCGTTTTGCACACGGATCAGGTGTTCCATGGACGGGACTCCTACTGTTCATCCATACAGGTACTGTAAATATATACAGTATCCGGCGGGACGCAAGGAGTTTGTCCAGGAACACTTCGGGCGCACGGCCAAGTCGACTACAAGCCACCCAGGGCATTCACAGTGAACGCCAGAATCCCCATGTTGAAAAGGAACGCGGCCACGCAGTGGCCCAGGACCACCCTGCGCATGTGGGCGCCGGCGATGGTCACGTCAGAAGTCTGGAAAGTCATGCCCAGCGTGAAGCTGAAATAGAGGAAGTCCCAATAGCTGGGGTGCTGCACGCCTGGCACCTGCAGCCCGCCCTGGTCGCCGGTAGCGGTCTGGAGATAGTAGAGATGTGCATAGTGCAGCGTGAAAACGGTGTTGGCAAAAAGCCAGGACAGGATGAGCGTGGCGACGATCAGCGCGATGTCGGCCCAGTGCGGTGTCTCGGGGCGCGCGATCAGCGTACCGATTGCGACCAGGATCACCATCGAGAGCAGCACCGTGATCGTGAGCAGCGCTGTGCGGTTGGCATCGTTGTGTTCCGCCGTGCGCCGCATGGCAGCAGGATCGGCGCGCAACAGTGGCAGCGCGGCGCCAAGGAAGACAAGGGCCGCGAGATCGAAACCGATCAGCAGGGCGATGCGTGGCTCCGCGCCGAGCGCACCCGCGGCAACGGTCGCAACGATCAATATGGCGCCGCACAGCAGAAAGCGTGCGGGTGCAATGCGCTTGCCGATAGCGAAGCGGGCGGGTCTGTTCATGGGGGTATTCATCCGGATGACCCTTCGTCAGGAAAGGAGGCTGGTCTTCCGTGAATAATATCCGTGCCGTCGCGCAGTTTGTAACGCTGCATGCGCCTTTCATTTGGCGGCATCGAGGTCGATAATGGCCCTGTGCCATGACCGGCAAGGAGAGACGCCATGACCAAAAGCTCTTCCTCCACGGATAAGCCCGATCTCGCCCAGGGCGTGCCGCTGGCTGACATTGCTGACGGCGGCATGGTGACAGGCCAGGTTGGCGGCAAGCCGGTCTTGCTTGTGCGTTGGGCTGATGAACTGTTTGCCATCGGTGCGACCTGTACCCACTATGGCGCGCCACTGGCGGACGGCCTGCTGGTCGGCGACACGATCCGATGTCCGTGGCATCACGCCTGCTTCAGTCTTCGCACCGGCGAGGTCCTCGGGCCGCCCGCCCAGGACGATCTGAAATGCTGGCGCGTGGAACAGCAAGACGGGAAGGCCTTCGTCCGCGAAGCGCTGCCGGCGATGCGGCCACCGAGGCTTGCCTCGGCCCGACTCCCTGAATCCGTGGTGATCATCGGCGGCGGCGCCGCCGGGACTGCCGCGGTCGAAACCCTGCGGCGCGAAGGCTATAGCGGCCCAGTCACGCTGCTGAGCGCCGATCGCTCATTGCCGTACGATCGGCCGAATCTGTCGAAAGACTACCTCGCCGGGACAGCAAACGCGGACTGGCTGCCAATGCGGCCACCGACGTTCTACGCGGATCACGACATCGACGTGCGCTCTAACAACCGTGTCGTCAAGCTCAGCCCCGCGCAAAAATCCGTCACGCTCTCGGATGGCAGCAACGTGAGCTACGGCGCGCTTCTGCTTGCCGTCGGTGCCGTGCCGATACGGCTCGACGTTCCTGGCGCAACCTTGCCGCACGTGAGCGTGCTCCGTACGCTGGCCGACTGCGACGCCTTGATCGCGCGTCTCGGCATGGCACGCCGATGCGTCGTGGTGGGCGCAAGCTTTATCGGGATGGAAGTCGCGGCGGCGCTGCGAACGCGAGGACTGGAAGTGCATGTTGTCGCGCCCGAAGCGCATCCGATGGAGCGGGTCCTGGGCGCGACGCTCGGCGACATGATCAAGGCGCTTCATGAATCGCACGGGGTAACGTTCCATCTCGGGGCCACGGTGGCAGAGATTCAACCGGATCGGGTGAGATTGTCGACCGGCGCGGAGCTGGCCGCCGACCTGGTCGTGACCGGGATCGGCGTTCGCCCCGACGTGGGCTTGGCGCAGGACGCCGGCCTCGCGCTGGACAAGGGCGTGGCGGTCGATGAATTTCTCCAGACCAGCGAACCTGGCATCTATGCCGCGGGCGATATTGCGCGCTGGCCCGACCCGGGAACGGGCCAGCGTATCCGCGTCGAACACTGGGTGGTCGCCGAGCGCCAGGGCGTGGTGGCAGCGCGAAATATCCTGGGACAGCGGCAACGCTTTGCGGCAGTGCCTTTCTTCTGGACCCAGCACTATGATGTGGCCATCAACTACGTGGGCCATGCGGAGCAATGGGATCGTTTCGATGTCGACGGCGATCCCGCCGCGCATGACTGCACGGTGACCTATTGGAACAAGGACAAGCGGCTTGCGGTTGCCACGGTCGGGCGCGATCTGGCGAGTCTTCGGGCGGAGGTCGCGATCGAGCAGCAGGCGACAGGAACCGGGGCGTGATCGACTGACCGTGGCCGCGCGCGCCTGCGAGCGCGGTGCAGGTTATTCAAATTGGCGGCTCCCTTTGAGCGATCGGGCAGCAGGGGCTTCGCGGTCCGCAAGTCCTTCAAGCAGGTCGGCCGACGGGACAAAGAACAGGCTACCGGTGACTGCCTTGCTGAAATCGAGCAGCCGGTCGTAATTGCCGGGCGGCAATCCGACGAACATGTTCTCGAGCATCTTCTCGATCGGCGCGGGCGAACGGGCGTAGCCGATGAAGTAGGTGCCGAACTCGCCCGCGCCCGGGCGGCCGAACGGCATGTTGTCACGCAGGATCTTCACCTCCTGCCCGTTCTCGACCAGCGTGGTCAGTGAACTGTGCGATGACGATGGCTTGACCTCTTCGTCCAGTTCGATGTCGGACAGCTTCTTGCGCCCGATGATCAGTTCCTGCGTTTCCACGGGAAGGGCATTCCACCCGGCCATGTCGTGCAGATACTTCTGCACGATGACGTAGCTGCCACCGGCAAACTCGGCATCCTCGTCGCCGATCACCGTGAAATCGACCGCCTCGCGTCCGGCCGGATTCTCCGTGCCATCGACAAAGCCGATCAACGCCCGCATGTCGAAGTTGCGAAAGCCGTGCACCTCGTCGACAACCTGGATTGCATTGCCAAGCTTGCCGAGCAGTTGCGTGGCAAGCTCGAAGCAGAGGTCCATCGATTCGGCGCGGATGTGCAACAGAAGGTCGCCCGGCGTGGCGATGGCGACGCGATCGCCGGTGCCGAACTCCCGGAAGGGGTGCAGTGCCGCGGGACGGGGCTTGCCGAACAGCCTGTCCCAGGCGTCGGCGCCGAAGCCGCAGACACAGGACAGGTTGCCCGACGGCAAACGATGGCCAACCGCGCGCACGACGGCGGTAACGTCGGCACACCACGCGCGGACGGTGTCGGCGTGGTCGTCACCGTCGGTGAGTGTCGCAACGATGAATATGGCGCTGCGGGTGACCGTGCCGGAAACGGCCTGTGGTTCGGGAACCTTTGTAGGCATCGGGCTCTTCATGTTGGTTATACCGAATCGGTTTGCGGGCTGACGGAAGAGAATTCAACGCATAAGCCTACACGAATTGAGTGGTGCCTCTGACCTTTCATTTTCTCCTGGCCAGGAAGTGTCAGTTGCGGTTGCCAATCCAGCCAGCTGGAGCAAGGCCTGTGCCCGTGGCGGCATCTTTGGAAAGTCAGGCGGTCCGGCGCGCCGCAAGCGCTGCAGGGCCTGCGCGATGGACAAAATGTCCATGTTGAGCCAGGTCTCTCGGGTCAATCTGTCCATCTCGCTGCCACTTAAGGCATCGCTTATAGGCACGCAAAGAATCGCTGAATTTACCTTAGGTGGCCAGGCAATTATCTTGTCTCCAACGATGCAGGAACACTAAGCACAGCGGCATCGATGCACGCATCAGCAAGCCTCATCGGCCATTCAAACAAGGATAGGGGAGACCATGCATGATCACGACGAGGAAACCCCGACGACAGTCCCTGATGGTCTCCGTCACGTCAGGCTGTTGGGCTATCTGACGCGGCCATGATCGTCGGCACGGCAGGACATATCGATCACGGCAAGACCAGCCTGGTCAGGGCGCTGTCGGGCATGAATACCGACCGCCTGAAGGAAAGGAAGGCGCGCGGTTTCTCGATCGAGCTTGGCTATGCGTACGTGCCGCTCGAGAACGGCGACGTGCTCGGCCTGGTCGATGTCCCGGGCCACCAAAAGCTGATTCACACCATGGCCGCGGGCGCGAGCGGCATCGACTTCGCGCTGCTGGTGGTCGCCGCCGATGACGGCGTGATGCCGCAAACGCGCGAGCACCTGGCGATTGTGCAGCTGCTCGGCATCCGGCGCGGCGCGATTGCGCTGACCAAGGTCGATCGCGTGAATGACGCGCGGCTGCGGCAGGTGCGTGAGGAGATCGCGTCTTTCCGGCGCGGCAGCATGCTGGAAGACGCACCGGTTTTTGAAACCTGTGCAATGCGCGCCGACGATCCGGGTGTGAACGCGTTGAAGCGGCACCTGCATGCGGCGGCGGCCGCGTCGCGAACGAAGCGCGACGACGGGCTGTTCCGCCTTGCGGTTGACCGGGTCTTCACGCTTGCCGGGCAGGGGACGATCGTGACGGGAACGGTGGTGTCCGGGCGCATCCATGTCGGCGACAGGGTGTTGCTCGCGCCGAAGAACGAGTCTGTGCGCGTGAGCGGCATCCATGCGCAGAATCGTTCTGCTGCTACCGGGCGGGCAGGACAGCGCTGCGCGCTGAACCTGGCCGGTATCGACAAGGGCGCGATCGAGCGCGGTGACTGGGTGGTCGATGTGCGCCTGGCGCAGGCGTCGGTGCGCATCGATGTGATGCTGACCCTGTTGCCGGACGCCCCTGCGCTGGAGCACTGGGCGCCCATGCATGTTCACCTGGGCACGCAGCATCAGGTGGCGCATGTCGCGCTGCTCGATGGCCCGACGCTTGCCCCCGGCCAGCGCGCGCGCGTGCAGCTTGTGTTCGAGCGGCCTGTGTGCGCGCTGCCTGGCGATCCCTTTGTCGTGCGGAACGCGCAGGCCAGCCGCACCATCGGCGGCGGCGATGTACTGGATCCGTTCGCGCCCGCGCGCAAGCGCCGTTCCCCGGCGCGGCTGGCGTGGCTCGACGCGATGCAGGCCATGCTTGACACCGGCTCGGTTGGCACATTGCTCGAGCAGGCGCCAAACGGGCTGTCGCGCGCGCTGCTGGAACGGCTGAGCGGCATGCCGGCGGCGGCAATCGAGCTGCCGCGGGACACGCGCGTGATCGAACTTGCGAACGACGATGCCTTGCTGGTGTCGAGCGCGGCGTGGCGGGCGCTGGCGGCGCGACTGACCACTGCGCTCCGGCAATTCCACCAACGCTCGCCGGATGTGCTGGGCCCGGAGGTGGCGCGTTTGCGCAGGATCGCCGCACCGCTCGCGCAAGACGCGTTGTGGAGTGCGATCGTCGATGACGCCTGCGCGCGCGGCGAGATCGTCAGGAACGGCCCCTGGCTGCACCTGCCCGGGCACACCGTGACGCTCGACGATGCGGATCGCTCGCTTGCCGCGACACTGCAGCAGGACATGAAAGCGGGGCGCTTCGATCCGCCATGGGTGCGCGAGCTGGCGAGCGCGCATGGCGTGCCGGAGGACAGGGTGCGGCAACTGATGCGCAAGCTCGCGCGTCATGGCGAGACGTTTCAGGTCGTGCATGATCTCTTCTACGATCCGGAGGCCATTCGGGAGCTGGCCTTGCTTGCCGCTGCCGACGCCAGCAGGAACGCCGGCACGGTCGTCGCCGCGGCGTTTCGCAACACCACCGGGCTCGGACGCAAACGTGCGATCCAGGTCCTGGAGTTCTTCGATCGCGTTGGCTATACACGCTTCGACCGTGGCCGGCACATGGTGCGCACGGACAGTCGTTGGCTGGAGTTGCTTTGACAGGCGACGACTGCCTCCCTACATTCATCAGCAGCGGAGTATGTCTTGAGCGTCAGCACTGAGCAGGTCACCGAAGCCCTGCGCACCGTCATCGACCCCAATACGGGCAAGGACCTGGTCTCCACCCGCTCGGCCAGGAATATCCGTGTCGACGGCGGCGATGTCTCGCTGGAAGTCGAACTCGGCTACCCCGCGAAGAGCCAGCTTGATCCGATCCGCAAGCTGGTGGTGGCTGCGGTGCGGCAAGTGCCGGGCGTGAGCAATGTCAGCGTGGCCGTGACCATGAAGATCGTCGCGCACGCGGTGCAGCGCGGGGTCAAGCTGCTGCCGGGCGTGAAGAACGTGATTGC